>DATBGM010000104.1:0-26425 GCA_036557945.1 Bryobacteraceae bacterium
AAAAAAGAGAAGGAACTCGCGGAATTGCAGCTTACCGGCAGCAATGGAACTGGAGCGACTGCCGCGGAGTCTAAACAGAAGGGACCCAAAGTCGGCCGTAACGAGCTTTGTCCCTGCGGCAGCGGAAAGAAATACAAAAAATGTCATGGCGCGGCTGCCTGACACTGGCAGCGTTACTCTTCAGTTCCACGCTCTTTGCTGCTGACGACCAGGCTATCTGGCGCGAATACGGACTCGTGCGCACGGTGACGACTCGCGCAGGCAAACTTTCGGTCACGACGTATCAGATGAAAGATGCCACGGGTGCGCTGGCGGCCTGGGAATGGATCCGTTCGCCGCAGGCGCGGCCCTGCGACCTGGCGGCATTCTGCAGTTCGGACGGAAAGCGCACCGTTGTCTCCGATTACAGTTTTGTCGTTGTTTTCGATGGCGGCAAACCGGCGAAGGCGCAGGTGGATTCCGTCATGCAGGCGCTTCCCGACAAACGCGGCGGGTCGCTACCGGCCATTCTGACCTATCTGCCGGAGCAGGACATGGCGCCGAACTCGGCGCGTTACGTTGTAGGACCTGCCTCGCTCGCTGCCTTCGCGCCTGAGCTCGCTTCCATGAAGCTCGGCTTTGACCGGGATGCCGAAGCGCAGGTCGCCGACTACCGGCTCGCGAAAGACGCGCAGCCGGTGCGCCTGGTCGTTTTCTCGTATCCGAGTCCGGAGATGGCGCGGCTCTACACGGCGGAGCTGAAAAAGCGCTCCGATTTGCATGTCAAACGCTCGGGCGTTCTGGTGACGTTGACGCTGCCGCCGGCCGACGCGCAGCAGAGCGATACCTTGCTCAGCCGCGTCGAGTACACGGCCAAAGTGACCTGGGATGATGCGCCACCGCCGAGCCCGATCAAGCCGCTCTATCAGCTTCTGCTGAATATCATGTACCTGAGCATTGTGCTGGCCGGGCTGTGCCTGGTAGCGGGGTTGATCTATGCCGGAATGCGCATCTACCGCCGGCGCTACGGGACGCTCGAAGCGGACGAGGCGATGACTACCTTACACCTCACGGGCGACTGATTCTGCGGGCTCCGGCACTCCTTCCGGCTTCACCAGCAGCCATACCAGCGAACCGCAGGCGCAGAGCGCCGCCGCCACCAGGAACGAGGCCGTCCAGCCGTAACGCTGGGCAATCCACGGGGTAAGCGAAGCCGTCAACGCACCACCGATCTGCCCGCCCATGTTCATGAAGCCGGAAACGGAACCCGCCGAGCCGCCCCCGATGTCTGCGGTGACTGACCAGAACGAACTTTGCGAAAGGTACAAGGCGCCCGCGCCCCCCGCCAAAACGACGGTCGCAAGCAGGGGGCTTTGGACCTGCGTACCGAGCGCGATGAAAACTGCGGCCAAACCAATCCCGAATACCGCAATGCCGCAGCGACCCGCTTTTTTGCCAAACGAACTCGTGAGGCGGTCGCTGATCCAGCCGCCGAGGAGCGATCCGGCAGTCATGGCAAGGAACGGCACCATCGTGTAAGTGGCACTACGCGTTATATTTACATGCCGGATCTCGTTCAGATAGATGAAAAACCAGCTAAAGAAAATGTAAGCCACATAACCGTAGGTGAAGTAGCTGAACGTGACCAGGAGGATGTCGCGGTGAGTGAAAATACGAACCCACGGCATGTGCCGGCCGCTATGTAGACTATGTCCATCGGCAATGCCGGATTCGATTTGCCGAAGTTCGTTTGGCGAAATCCATGGATGTTGGCGCGGGCGGTCCCGGGCGATCCAATACCAAACCACCCCGGCCACCAGACCGATGGCAGCGCTGACCCAAAACGACATACGCCAGCCGTAGTGGATCATCAGAAACGAAATCAGCTTTGCGGTGACGCCCGAACCGAGACCGACGCCGCAGAAGATGAGCCCGTTCGCTTTGCCGCGTTCACCGGACGGAATCCAGTGGGCGACCACGGTATTGGAGGCCGGGTACATGACCGCTTCACCCGCGCCCAGGAAGAAGCGAATGGCAATGGCGGCAAACAGCAGCGGGCCCAGACCCGGCGAAAGGACGGTGATCAGAGTGGTGAAAATAGCCCACCAAACTGCGCCCAGGGCCAGGATGAGCCGGGCGCCGAAGCGGTCGGCCAGCCACCCGGCGGGTGTCTGCCCGGCGGCATAACCGAGGATAAAGGCGCTGAAGATGAAGCCGAGCTGCACCTGGGTGAGATGAAATTCGTCGGAGATGGCACGTCCGGCGATTGAGATATTCACGCGGTCGAGGTAGGCGATCGCGCTCATCACGAAAATCCAGAAGATCAGGAGCCAACGGATGCGCATGGTTTGGTTTGAAATGATTATCGTTGAATCCGTCCCGAGCCGCCGCCTGCGACCAGCGCTTTCACTTCGGCTGCGGTGAACCGCGAGAAGTCGCCGGGGATGGAATGCTTTAGAGCGGACGCTGCGACGGCGAATTCGAGGGCTTCGCGGTCGGACGAGAGTTGCAGAAATCCGTAGATCAGCCCGGCGGCGAAACTGTCACCACCGCCGACGCGATCGACAATGTGCGTGATCTCGTAGGCGCGGCTGAGCAGAAATTCGCTGCGATTATTGAGACAGGCGGACCAGCCGTTGGCGGAGGCATTCTTCGATTCGCGCAGCGTGATGGCGATCTTCTGGAGATTGGGATAGCGGTCGAGGACGGTTGACGAGAGCGCCTTATAGTTCTCGCGGTTGAGCGCGCCTTTTTCGACATCGATACTCGTTTCGATGCCGAGGCATTTCTGGCAATCCTCTTCGTTGGCGATACAGACGTCGGCCAGCTTCAGGAGACCGGGCATCACTTCATGCGCGGCGCGGCCCCACTTCCAGAGATTTTTGCGGAAGTTCAGATCGATGGAGATCTTCAGACCCGCTTTTTGGGCGGTTTCGAGCGCTTCCCGGGCAAGTGCGGCAGCGGATTCGCTCAACGCCGGGGTGATGCCGGTGACGTGCAGCCAGGCGGCTCCGGCGAGCGCTCGCTGCCAGTCGATACTGCCCGGCGTGGCAACGGCAATGGCGCTGCCGGCGCGATCGTAGACCACGGTGGAGGCGCGCTGGTTGGCTCCGGCCTCGACGAAATAGACGCCCAAACGGCCGGACGCGCGCACGATCTGCGAAGTATCGACACCGAAGCGGCGCAGCTCGGCGATGCAGGCTTCGGCGAGCGGGTTCGCTTCGGGAAGAACAGTGATGTAGCGGCTTGCGCCTCCAAGCTGCGCAATCGAGACAGCCACGTTCGCTTCACCGCCGCCCCAGGTGGCCACAAATTGGGGTGATTGCAGGAAGCGCTCGAAACCGGGCGGCGACAGCCGCAGCATGATTTCGCCGAAGGTGGCGACGACCGAATTTTGCGATGAATCGGACAAGATGCGTTCAGGTTATCGTATGGGCGAGCTGGCGAAAGACGAATGGCGGCCGTACACTTTGACAAGCGCCGGCGGGCATTGTTGTACTGAGAGGCAGGAACTGAAATTGAACGGGCGGCTGGCGTTTGCGTATCTATGTAGCGTTCTTTGTTTGCGCGCGGAGGTTGCAGACGTTCTCGGGCGCTCGGATATTGTGTTGGAGCGGCCCAATGCGAAGCCTGAAGAAGCAATGCCGCTGGGCAACGGACGTCTGGGTGTTGCGATCTGGGCCGCGGATGGGCTGACTGTCCAACTCAATCGCGCGGATACGCTGCCGGGGCGGCTGTCGCCGGGGCAGGTCACAATCGATGGGGTCGCGGCGCTCACGGGAGCGCCGGACTACACCGGACGCGTCAATCTTTATAACGGTGAATTCCAGCAATCCGGCGGCGGGATGAAAACCGCCGTGTGGGTCGAGCCGGATTCGGACGTGGCGGTTGTGGATGTGACCGGCGCAAAGCCGGATCGACGGCAGACCGTCACGCTGCGCCTGTGGGAGCCGCGTAAGCCGCATATTGAGCACTCGGACGGAATAGCAGTGCTAAGCGAAACGTGGCGCGACGCAACAGCAGCAGGCGCAACAGGCGGTACATTCGGATCGCTGGCCGCAGTTGCCGCCAGAGGTCGCGATGTACAGGTCACGGAACACCGACCGCGCGAAGCGGAACTGTCGTTGCTGCCGGAGCGCGATGGATCGTTTCGAGTATGGATTGCCGCGCCATCGTTTGGCGGCGGGAACGCGCTTCAAGCGGCACGCTCCACGCTTGCGAAAGCACAAAAAACGGCCGACAGCGAACACCGGCGCTGGTGGAACGCGTTCTGGGGCCGGACGGGGCTGCTGAAGCTCGCTTCGAAGAACGGCGAGGCGGAGTATTTCGAAAATTTGCGCGCAATCGATTTGTTTCTCGCGGCCGCCGAGAGCCGGGACCGGTTGCCGGGCTCGCAGGCAGGAGTCGGGGATGTCTTTTCAGCCGCGCGCGATTTTCATAAGTGGGATCCGGCGGCTTACTGGCATTGGAATTTGCGCATGCAGGTGGCGGCAAATCTCGGCGCGGGTTTGTTCGATCTGAATGCGCCGTATTTTCGTTTGTACCGAGAGAATTTGAGCAATATCGAGCGCTGGACAAAAGAGCGGATGGAAGGCAGACCAGGCGCGTGCGTGCCGGAGACGATGCGCTTCAACGGGGAGGGTTTCGAAAACGAGGAGTGGACGAAAGCGCCGGGGCGCAACTGCGATGCCGGTTCCCCGCCCTACTACAATGCACGCACGATTTCGACGGGCGCAGAAATTTCGCTGTGGATCTGGCGGCAGTATCTGATGACGGAGGATCGCGCATTTCTTGCGGAGAACTATCCGGTCCTGGCGGCGGCAGCACGTTTTCTGCTGGCGTACAGCACAAAAGATGCAGATGGCGTGCGGCATACGTTTCCTTCGAATGCACATGAGAACCAGTGGGACGTGCACGATCCGACAACAGACATTTGCGCCATGCGGACACTATTTCCGGTGGTTATCCAGGCGGCGCAGATTCTCGGGCGCGACGGCGAACTGGCCAAGCAGGCGGAAGAAGCGCTGAAACAGGTTCGCAAATTGCCAGTACAAAACGGCGTCATCGGGCAATCGTACGATCCGCAGTCGCCCGTGCACAACACCGAGAATGTCGGACTGGAGCCGGCCTGGCCGTATGCGCTGATTGGTATCGCGGGCGCACAGCACGAAGTTGGCGTGCAGACGTTTCTCCAGCGTCCAAACAAGTATCAGAATGACTGGAGCTATGATCCGCTGGATGCAGCGCGGCTGGGTTTAGCGGATGAGATGAAGACGGCGCTCGAACGCATCACAGAAAAGTACCAGGCGTATCCGTCCGGGCTGGCGCAGTTTGTCGGGCCCGAGTTTTACCGTGAACAGATCGGGGTAGTCGCGGCGGCGATGCAGGAGGCATTGGCGCAGGAATTCGAGGGCGTTCTTTATCTCGCTCCCGCCTGGCCGAAGGAGTGGGATGCGGAAGGAACCGTTTTTCTCACGCATGGCAGCAGGGTGCATGTGCGCGTACGTCACGGCAAGATAGAATCCGCCGTGTTCCAGGCGGGGTACTCGGGGATGCTGCGGTATCACATCGATGCGGAATCCGCGCTGCGGGTGGATAAGGGGCAGGTCTACGATCTAGTCGCAAGACGTTCAGGAGCCGCGGTGCCACGATTAGAAGGAGTGCCCGCGCAGCGCCCGAAGCAGTTGGGCTCGCGCACGATCGGATTGTTACGATAGGGGTTTCCCCGTGACACCCTCGCTTTCATCCGGTATTTTGACCGGCGGCATTTTGGCCAAGATCGTCCGGCACAAGCAGCAGGAAGTGGAGGAACTGCGCGAGCACGCGCCAAGGTTGGAGCGGGAGGCATTTGAGCGCAAGCCGGCGCGCGATTTTAAGGCTGCGCTCGCTGCATCGAAACCGGCCATCATCGCCGAGTTGAAGAAAGCATCGCCGAGCAAGGGCGTGCTGGCGGAACGGTATCATCCGGCGTTTCTGGCGCATGCTTACGAAGAAGGCGGCGCGGCGTGTCTTTCGGTGCTGACAGATCGCAAGCATTTTCAGGGCTCGCTGCACGATCTGGAGGCGGCGCGCGCGGCGGTTTCGATTCCGGTTCTGCGCAAGGACTTTGTTATCGATCGGGTGCAGATCTACGAAGCCGCAGCACATGGCGCGGACGCGATTCTGCTGATTGCGGCGGTGCTCGCGCGCGACGAATTGCAGCAGTTTCGCGAGCTGGCGGCCGAATTGCAGATGGCCGCGCTGGCCGAAGTGCACGACGCTGACGAGCTGCGCAAGGCGGTCGATTCCGGCGCGGAGATCATCGGTGTGAACAACCGTAATCTCGAGACGTTTGAAGTTGATATCGATACGTCGGTGCGTTTGAGTTATCTGCTACCGGCGGATGCGATTCGGGTGAGCGAAAGCGGCATCTTTGAGCCGGCTCATATCGAAAAGCTGAGCGCTGCCGGGTTTGGCGCATTCCTGGTCGGCGAATCGTTGATGCGTTCGAGCGATGCGGCGGCTGCGCTGCGGATTTTACGAGGCGCGGAGTGAGCTTCATCGTCAAGATTTGCGGGATAACGAATGAGCGCGACGCACTCGCCGCGGTCGAGGCAGGCGCGAATGCAATCGGGTTGAATTTCTACCATGGCAGCCCGCGTTATATCGGCGTTGAAACCGCGCGCGGGATCGCGCGAATGCTGCCGGACGGCGTATTGAAGGTGGGCGTGTTTGTCGAGCCGTCGCCAGAAGAAGCGCAGCGGGCCATCGATGAAGTTCCGCTGGATGTCATTCAGCTTCACGGGCGGCGTGTGCCGTCGATCGCACACCGCACCTGGCGCGCGCTGGCGGCTCAAACGGCTGACCCATCGGAATCGCTCGTGGCCGAGGCGATTCTGCTCGATGCCGAGTCGCCGGCGCATGGCGGTTCGGGTAAAACGTTCGACTGGCAAATGGCGGCGCGTTTCTGGCAACCGGTGATTGTGGCCGGCGGGCTCCATGCCGGTAATGTGGCGGAAGCGATCGAGGCGGCGCGGCCGTGGGGCGTGGATGCGTGTTCGCGGCTGGAAGAGAGACCGGGAGTGAAGAATCACGAGAAGGTAAAGCGATTCGTGGAGGCCGCGCGTGCGGCGGCGCAGATGCTGGAGGAAGTGGCCAAGTGAGTACTGTCACTGTTCCCGATGCCGGCGGACATTTCGGACCGTACGGCGGCCGCTATGTGCCGGAAGTGCTGATGTCTCCGCTCGAAGAGCTCGAGACGGCATATCGCGCGGCGCGCGACGATCCGGAGTTTCAGCGTGAGTTGAACGAGCTGCTGCACAACTACGCGGGCCGTCCGACGCCGCTCTACCTCGCGAAACGATTGAGTGCGAGTTTGGGCGGCGCGCAGATCTGGTTGAAGCGCGAGGACCTGCTGCACACCGGCGCGCACAAGATTAACAACTGTCTCGGGCAGATTCTACTCGCGCGGCGGATGGGAAAAACGCGCATCATTGCGGAAACCGGAGCAGGACAGCACGGCGTCGCGACCGCTAGTGTCTGCGCGCTGTTCGGGATGGAGTGCGTGGTCTACATGGGCGAGGAAGACATGCGGCGGCAGGAGCCGAATGTCTTTCGCATGCGGCTGCTCGGCACACAGGTGGTCGGCGTGGCGGCGGGCAGCCGGACGCTCAAAGACGCGATCAGCGAGGCGATGCGCGATTGGGTGACGAATGTCGCCAATACGCATTATCTGCTCGGTTCCGCTCTCGGCGCGCACCCTTACCCAATGATGGTGCGCGATTTTCATCGCGTGATCGGTGAAGAGGCGCGGCGGCAGGCGCTCGAGCAGATCGGGCGTCTTCCGGATACGATCATCGCTTGCGTCGGCGGCGGCAGCAATGCCATCGGAATCTTTTTTCCGTTCGTAAACGATGCTTCCGTACAGTTGGTCGGCGCCGAAGCGGGGGGCAGAGGGCGCCTCCTCGGCGAGCACGCAGCGCGTTTCAGCGGCGGATCACCGGGCGTGCTGCACGGCACGTTCAGCTATCTGCTACAGGATGAAAACGGGCAGGTTGGTTTGACGCACTCGGTTTCAGCCGGGCTCGATTACGCCTCGGTCGGACCGGAACACGCGTGGTTATATGAACAGAAGCGCTGTGAGTACGTGGCGGTAGATGATGCGACCGCGCTAAGGGCGGCGCGTGTGCTGGCGCGCACGGAAGGCATTATTCCGGCCCTGGAATCCTCGCATGCAGTCGCAGAAGCTATGCGACGCGCCCCCGGCGAACCAGGGAAAGTCTACATCGTCAACGTCTCGGGCCGCGGCGACAAAGATATCGGCATTTACCGGGAGAATATGCGGGATCTGGACGCATGAGCCTCGCCACAGCAACCAAAAGAGTTGAGCACGCGTTTGCGAGCGGCAAAACATTCGTCGCCTACATCACGGGCGGCGATCCGTCGCCGCACTTCACAGTTCCTCTGGTGCAGGCGCTCGAACGCGGCGGCGCCGGCCTGATCGAGCTTGGTGTTCCCTTCTCCGATCCGATTGCGGACGGGCCGGTGATCCAGCGTGCATCGGAACGGGCACTGCGTGCCGGCATTACGTTGCCGAGACTGCTCCAAGATGTGCGCGAGATCCGGCGCACATCAGAGATCCCGATCGTCCTCTTCAGTTATCTCAATCCCCTGCTTCGCTACGGTTTCGAACGCCTTGCACAGGAGGCCTCGGCGGCAGGCGTTGACGGTGTCCTATTGACGGATTTGAGCGTGGAAGAAGCGGAAGGACCGGTCTCCCAACTCCGGCGATTCGGCCTGGATACGGTATTCCTGGCTGCGCCCACCAGCAGCGACCGGCGTTTGCAACTCGTTGCGGAGCACTCTTCTGGATTTATCTATCTCGTCTCGCGCACGGGCGTCACAGGCGAACGAGAGAAAGTTTCCGATTCGGTGCGGCCGTTGATCGAGCGCCTGCGCCCGCTGACAGACCTGCCGCTCGCGGTCGGATTCGGCATCAGCACGCCCGCGCAGGTGAAAGAAGTCGCGGCAGTCGCAGATGGCATCGTGGTAGGAAGCGCGCTCGTCAAGTGCATCGAGCAAAATGCCGGCACGCCCGATCTGCCCGCGCGTGTGGAAGCGTTTACGAAATTTTTGACGGAGCCGCTCCGTTCCGCATGAGCCAGTACTCCCGCGAAGACCTGGCGCGCTGCCGCGAAAAGATCGACGCGCTGGACCTCGAACTGCTCACCTTGCTCAACCGCCGCACGTCCGTTGTGGAAGAGATCGGGCGCATTAAGCAGGCGCTTCAGCTGGCTGTTTATGAGCCCAAACGCGAGGACCAGGTGTTTGCGAACGTGCTCGGACACAATGGCGGCCCGCTCCCCCCCGATGCGGTCAAGCGCATCTTCGAGCGCATCATCGACGAGATGCGCACCGTGCAGCAGCGCAAGATTATCGGTAAAGACGAATGTTAGTGGTCATGCAGGAAGGGGCGACCGAAGCCCAAACCGAAGCGGTCATTGACCGCCTGGTCGAGATGGGCTTCACGGTACATCGCTCAACGGGCGTACGCCACACGGTGCTCGGGGGCGTCGGACCGCTGGATGATTTCGATCCGGCGACGCTGGAAGTGCTCGAAGGCGTCAAGGAATGCCATCGCATCGTGTCACCGTACAAACTCGCCAGCCGGCACTTCAAGCCGGGCGGTACCGTCATCAAAATCGGCGCGGTCGAAATCGGCGGCGCGCGCGTGGTGACGATGGCAGGCCCGTGCAGCGTCGAAAGCGAAGAGCAGATCGAAGCTGCGGCGGCGATTGTAGCCAAAGCCGGCGCCAGTATCATTCGCGGCGGCGCATTCAAACCGCGCAGTTCGCCGTACAGTTTTCAAGGTATGGGCGAGGAAGGTTTGCGCATCATGCGCCGGGCGGCCGATCGAAACGGCTTAATGGTTGTCAGCGAAGTGATGGACCAGGTGCAGATTCCGCTGCTTGTCGAATACTCGGACATTCTGCAGGTCGGCGCGCGCAATATGCAGAATTTCAATCTGCTGCGCGAGCTGGGCAAGGTGCGCAGGCCTATTCTCCTGAAGCGCGGTATTGCGGCGACGATCGAAGAGCTGCTGCTGTCGGCCGAATACATCATGTCAGGCGGCAATTACGAAGTAATGGTTTGCGAGCGCGGCATTCGCACCTTTGAGACGAGCACGCGCAATACGATGGATATTTCGGCGATTCCGGTCTTGAAGCGGCTGACACATCTGCCGGTAATTGCGGATCCGTCGCATGGCACAGGAAAACGCGATTATGTTTTGCCGATGGCGCGCGCGGCGGTCGCGGCAGGAGCCGATGGGTTGCTGGTGGAAGTGCACCCGGACCCCGACCACGCGGTCAGCGATGGCGCACAGACGTTGCGGCCAGATCAGTTCGACGAGATGATGCGTGAAACGCGCGCTGTGGCCGAGGCGGTGGGACGCAAAGCCGCGCGATGAAGACAGTTGCTATCGCGGGCGTCGGTCTGATCGGGGCGTCTTTCGGACTCGCGCTGCGAGAAGCGGGATTCGCGGGAGATATTATCGGCGTCAGCTCCCGGGAGGCGCTCGCCGCAGGGCTTGAGAAAGGCGCGATCACGCATAGCGCCAGCCTCGCGGAAGCGGCAGCAGAAGCCGATCTGATTTATCTGGCACAGCCGGTCGATCGCATCCTCGCGACCATAGAGCAACTGGAAGAGGTGGCGAAACCCGGCGCGCTTGTTACCGATGCCGGCAGTACGAAACAGGCGATTGTAGAGAAAGCAGCGGCCTGCCTGCGCTCGGTGCATTTTCTGGGCGGTCATCCGATGGCGGGGAAAGAGCAGCGCGGAGCTGGCGCTGCGGATGCAGGTTTATTTCGCGGCCGGCCCTATGTTCTGACACCGCGCACGGCTGCCACAGATGCCAGCAACACATTCCGGATCTGGCTAGAACGTATTGGCGCGCAAGTAATAGAAATGCGCGCGGACGAGCATGACCGCACGGTCGCCTTGACCTCCCATCTGCCGCAACTTCTTTCCACTGCACTCGCGGCCACGCTGGCGCGCCAGAATGAACGTCGTATTCACCAAATTTTCGGCCCTGGTCTGCTGGACATGACTCGTCTGGCCATGAGTTCCTCGGACCTCTGGATTCCCATTTTGGGTACTAACCGGGAGGCAGTCGAGGGGGCATTGAGGGCCTATAGAACCGTACTAACCGATTTGCAACGGGCGTACGAAAATGATACGTTAGTGGAATTGTTTGAGGCCGGATCTGCCTGGGCGAAACAGCTCCGAGAGCTCAGAAGCGAGGCGCCGGCAGAATCCGACACTCCACGGAAACCTGGTACTTGATCCTGACGCGCACCGATACCAGACGAAAGGGAAGTAAAAGTGAACCTACTCCGAACAGCGGTGCAGGATGGCCTTCGGGCGTTGCCTGAATCGAGCCGCCTGGCGTCGCTCCAGCGCTGTACACCGCTCTACGCACAGTCGCAGCCGGCGGATGCTGTTTATTTGATCGACGAGGGACTAGTTAAGCTCACGCGCTCCAATCCAGCCGGCGGAAGAATCATTCTCGCCATTTGCGGACCCGGCCAGCTTGTAGGCGAAGAGGCGCTGACCAACGAAGCACAGAACTATCACACCGAAGCGATGACGATCACTCCAGCGAGCGTGCAGCGCATTCCGCGCGAATCGCTCCTGAAGGCACTCAGCAACGATGCTGAGATCGGCCAGTCGCTGGTGAGTTATCTGCTCGCCCGCAAAATCGAACTTGCAGAAAAAGTCGAATTGCTATGTTTGCACGATGTCGAATACAGAATTCTGCACTACCTGGCGCAACTGTCGGGCTTACTCGCTCCGGTGGCGAACGGCAGCGGCTTCCAGATCCCGATTACACAACTCGAACTTGCCGACCTGATCGGCGCGACGCGTGAAACGACATCGACAACGTTAAACCAGCTCGAGCGGCGCGGCTTACTGAAACTGTCGAGGCGGCTTCTGACGGTCCATTCGCCGGAAGAATTGCGGAGTGCAGCGACAGCGCGAACCACGGCAACACCGGCAGTGACACAAGACACTGCAACGGGCGCGAGTTCCTAGCTCCTCGAAGGCCCTTAAAAGGACCAGTACTTGTGCTAACGTAAGGGGCCTTAAATTGTTGATCCGGCAAAATTTGCTTGCCTGAGGCGGGCCAGCTTTGCTAAACTCCATTGCAGATTTTCGATGCAAGCTGGTTGTGCTTCTGTGAGCCCAGGTTGTAAGGAGGGCTCTGCTCTCCTGTGGGTGAACAAAACCATTCATCTCGCATCAAGAGACAGGAGATTGTAAGAAGTGAGAGAAAAAGGTGTTGTGAAGTGGTTTAACGCCGCCAAGGGGTATGGATTTATCCAGCGCTCGAACGGTGACGATGTTTTTGTGCACTTTTCTGCCATCCAGATGGGTGGCTACCGCACCCTGGAAGAGGGCGCTGAAGTGGAATTCGAGGTAAAACGCGGGCCCAAGGGTCTGCAGGCCGAAAACGTCAATCGGCCATAGCGTTAACCAACTCAATTGAGGCCGCCGTGGTATAAAGTACCGCGGCGGCCTTTCTGTTGTTTGGAGTCTTCGGCTCGCTGAGAAGCGTGGCCTCATCCTTTTATAAACGATCGCACTTTATGAACTATCGAAAATTGGGACCGACCGAAGCCGAAGTGAGCGAGATCGGTTACGGAGCGTGGGGTATCGGCGGCAAGCAGTGGCAAGGCGGAGCCGATGACGAAGCTGTACGCGCTCTGAAGCGCTCTTTTGAGCTCGGGGTCAATTTGGTCGATACCGCGCTCGCTTACGGCGACGGGCACAGCGAACAGCTGGTCGGAGGCGTGTTGCGCGACTCTTTTCAAAAAGTGTATGTCGCGACGAAAATTCCGCCGAAAAATCGAATCTGGCCGGCCCAGGCTTCGATGGCGATTGACGACGTTTTTCCGCGCCAGTACATCACCGAGTGCACCGAGCAGAGCTTGCGCAATTTACGGGTGGAACAGATCTACCTTCAGCAATTTCACGTCTGGACGGACGCCTGGATCGACCGCGACGAATGGCGGCGCGCAATCGAGGATTTGCGCGCGAGCGGCAAAGTGCGCTACTTCGGAGTATCGGTAAGCGAGCACGCTCCCGATTCAGCGCTCGAAGCCGTCAAAACCGGCCTATTCACTGCGGTGCAGGTCATCTACAACATTTTTGATCAGAGCGCGGAAACAAATCTGTTTCCGTTGTGTGTGAAGCACAAAGTGGGTGTGCTCGCGCGCGTACCGCTGGATGAAGGCGGACTGACCGGAACGATTACCGAAGAGTCAAGGTTCGAACCCGGCGAATTTCGCGATTCGTATTTTCGCGGCGATCGCAAACGCGAGGTCGCCGAGCACGTGGAAGCACTGAAGCGCGATCTGGCAGGAGTGCCGGGGACGCTGCCTGAAATTGCGCTCCGCTTCTGCCTTTCGAACAAAGCAGTCACGAGCGTTATTCCCGGCATGCGCCGCATAGCAACAGTCGAGAGCAGTTGCAAGGCAAGCATGGCCGGACCGCTCGATGCGAAGACGCTTGCGATCTTAAAGCGCCACGAGTGGCGGCGGAATTTCTACGAGTAGCAGCTACCAGACTCTGCACGCCTTCGCTCGTGCCATCGGCTGGCCTGCTTTGCAGCCGAAAGCTGCAGCAAATTGGGACAAATTTGCAACCACGCCATTGACGCGGTATTCGAGCGGCGAATGCGGATCGGTGATGGCGTGCATGCGCTTCAGCTCCGGCCGTTCCTCGCCGCAGGCCCACTGCGCCATTCCGACAAAGAAGCGCTGGTCCGGCGTCAAACCTTCCGCCGAGGTTAATTCCTGGCCTGCTGTTGCGTGTTTCCATGCAAGATACGCCAGCAGCGTACCGCCCAGATCGGCGACATCCTCACCCAACGTCAGGCGGCTGTTGATGTGAACATCATCCACAACTACGTAGCCGGCGTATTGATCGCGCACGCACGAGACGCGCTCCTCGAAAGCCTTGGCATCGGCCGGCGTCCACCACTCGCGTAAGTTGCCCTGCGCGTCAAACTGACGTCCCTCGTCATCAAAGCCATGCGTCAGTTCATGGCCCATGGTGGCGCCGGTATTGCCATAGTTGGGCGCGGCGTCCATCTTCGGGTCGAACAGCGGCGGCTGCAGGACGCCAGCCGGAAAATTGATATCGTTCGTCTGCGCATTGTAGTAAGCGTTCACGGTAGGAGGTGTCATGTCCCATTCCGTGCGATCCACCGGCTTGCCGATTTTGTTCACCCGCCAGTGCGCCTCGAAGGCCGCCGCATGGCTCGCATCGGCTAAAAAATCGCCGGGCGTGACGGTAACGGAACGATAGTCACGCCACTTCTCCGGATAGCCGATCTTATTGACAATCGTTCCGAGTTTCGTGAGAGCCTGCTTTTTCGTAGCTTCACTCATCCAGGGGAGATCTTCGATGTCGCGACGCATCTCCGCTTCGATTTCGCGCACCATTTTCAATGCATCTGCCTTTGTTTCGGTGCTGAACGTTCTTGCCACAAAAACCTGCCCCAGCGCATCGCCGAGCTGCTCATCCACCAAGCGCGTGCACTTTTTCCACCTCGGAGGCATTTCTTTCACGCCAGCCAGGTATTGCGCAAAGAACGCAAAGCGCTCGCGTTCGAAGCGCGCCGGAAGAAAACGCGCATTCGTATGGACGAGATGCCAGCGCAGATATCCCCGCCAGGCCGACAGATCGCGACTGCGCAATTCCTGGTTCAGCTCCTCAAAAAACTGCGGCTCTTCCACATTGAGGCCGGCAAATACCGGCGCGCCGAGCGATCGAAAATACGACTCCCAATCAAAAGCGGGGGCGATGCGCAGCAGCTCTTCGCGGGCCATTTTGTGCTTCAGCTTGTACGGATCGCGCTTGTCGGTGCGGGTTAAAGACGCCTGCGCCAGATCCGTCTCAATTTGCATGGTCGATCGGGCATCTTTCGCGGCGGCCGCCGTGTCCTCGCCCAGCAGTTCGAGCATGCGTTTGACATGCGCGACATAACGCTGCCGGATCTCCTGCGATTTCGCATCGGTTTTCGTATAGTAATCGCGATCCGGCAAGCCGAGGCCGCCAGCCCGCGCAAACGCGATCATCTGCGACGAATTATCAAAATCCGGATCGGATCCGAACCCGAACAGCACATTTCGGTCGATTCCGGTTCGGTGCTGCTCGCCGATATAGGCCGCCAGAGCGTCAACCGATTTCAGCGCCGCGATTTCAGCCAGCGCGGGCTCGATCGGCTTGATACCCGCGCGTTCGATACCGGCTTCGTCCATGCACGCCTGGAAATAATCGCCGATCCTTGCTTCATTTGCGTTGCGTTCATCGCCTCCACGCGCGGCCTGTTCGAGCAATCCCCACAGGAAGCGCTGATTATCGTCCGCCATCTTGCCGTACACACTCCAGGCAGCCTGGTCGGCTGGAATCGGATTGAGCTTGTTCCAGTTTCCGCACGCGTACTGATAGAAATTAGCGCAGGGATCAGCGCTGCGGTCCATAAATGCAGTCGCCAGGCTGGGCGTGTAAGGCAGCGTTGTGAGCGGCCGCTCCTGCGCGACGAGTGAAGCAGCTACCGGAGCGAGCAACAGGATGAAAGCGGATCGCATCTTCAGGCGCATCTCTACAGGCTAGACGCTTTCGCGGATCCATGCGAGATATCGATCGCTGCCGTCTGCCACCGGCACGGCCAAAACCTCAGGCGTCTCGTAGCTGTGCAGTTTTGTTATCGCATCCCGCAGCGGCGCAAAGCGCGCCGCCGTGGTTTTTATCAACAACAGATATTCGGTTTCGATCTGTACTTCTTCCTTCCAGCGATAGACGCTCTGTACGGGCGGCAGTACGTTGACACATGCCGCCAGACGCTGCTCGACGACTGCGTTGGCCAGGTGGAGCGCCTCCTGCTGATCGCGGCAGGTGCAGAAAACAGCAACAAAATCGGGCATTTCTGTTCCTTTCTACTGGACCTTTATTCGAAACCAGTCTATAAAGATAGGTAAGGCTCCTTTCACAATGATGCTGCCCCGCTATCTGAGACCACTTGCAGCGGCCGCCGCACTCATCGGCTTGGGCGCCTATGCTGCGATTACCTTACGTGGACCGCAGGGCATCCGCGCGCTCACCGAAAAACAGCACGAGATTCGGCAGCTCGAAGAAGAGAACGCGAACTTGCAGCGGGATATCGAAGCGAAAAAGCAGTACATCGAACGCCTGAAGCACGACCCGATGACGCAGCAGCTCGAGCTCGAAAAACTCGGCTTGGTGCATAAGGACGATACCCAGTTCAAGATCGTCGGCCAGCATAAACCGGCCGAACGCTGATCGTCCACTACACGGCCGATCGGATCAGAGCCGCAACCTGGTCGACGACACCCGGCGCTGCCAGCAGAACACGATGCGATAGCCAGAACGCATCTTTCAGGCGCTCCTCAGCCATCGGGCACGGCAGAACGCGACACGGCACACGGCGGTAGAGCTCGTTTTGATAGAGGGTATGCGGATAGAACGGCGTGCAGGGAACCCCGGCCTCTTGTAAGGAGCGGCAGAGACGGTCGCGGCCATTGGGATCTTTGAGGCGGCCGGCAAGCAGGTAAAACGAGTTCTGCGTTGTGCCGTCGGGCTCGCGCTGCCAGAGGATACTGCTCGTGCCGGCGAGAGCGGTTTGTAGCCGGCGCCCGTTGGCTGTTCGCACCGCAATCTGCTGCGGCAGCCGCTCGAATTGCGCGATCAGCACTGCGGCTTGAAAGGCCGTTATGCGCAGGTTCGTACCCAGGTTCGGATGATCGTAGAAACTGCGGCCCGGAACGCGGCCGCAATTGACGAAGGAACGGGCGCGGGCAGCGAAATCCGGATCGGAAGTCACCAGCAAACCGCCTTCTCCGGCGGGAAGCACCTTACCGTTCTGAAAGCTGAATGAAGCCGCCAGGCCGAAACTGCCGGCCCGCTTTCCGTTCCATTCCGAGCCTTGGGCATGAGCCGCATCTTCGAGCAAAATCAGCCCGTGCTCACGACAAATAGCCTCAAGCGCCGGCATATCGCACATTGTTCCGCCAAAATGAACCGCCAGAACCGCTCGCGTTTTCGTCGAGATCGCACGCGTTACAGAGGACGGATCGATGTTGAAACTATCGGGATCGATATCGACGAAAACCGGCGTCGCGCCCACTCGCGAAACTGCAGTCGCAGTCGAGACAAACGAGATCGCCGGCACAATCACCTCGTCGCCCGCGCCGATGCCGAGCAGGTGCAGCGCGGCTTCGAGCGTGACTGTTCCGTTGAAGGCCGCGATACCGAATGCGGCGTGCTGATAGGCGGCGAAGCTGCGCTCGAATTCCTCGATGAACGGATGGAATCCGCCCCAGTGCGGGCTTTCCAGCACCTCACGCAACAGTTCCACTTCGCGCTCGCCGGCCTGGGGCCAACTCGGAATAGGCAGTTGGTGAACAGCCGCCACTCGGGTACTCACAGGAATGGATTATGCTCCTTTTCGTGACCGATGGTCGTTTCCGGGCCATGGCCGGGTATGACAACGGCGTCTTCCGGCAGATGCATCAACTTCGTCTCAATCGAAGCGAGAATCTGGCGCGAATCGCCGCCGGGCAGATCGGTCCGGCCAATGCTTTCGCGGAAAAGCGTGTCGCCTGCGACAAGTTTGTTCTCACTCGGAATCCACAGGCACTGGCTGCCGGGCGTGTGGCCAGGTGTCTCGATCACATGAAACTCCGCGCGGCCGAGAGTGAGCACCGTGCCTTCCTGCGAAGCGGAATCGATTTCAGGAGGAGGCGGCGTCTCCACACCCAGCCACTTCGCCTGAATAGCCAGCAGATCCAACAATTGCTTGTCGCGGTTATTGAGATAGACCGGAGCCTCGGTCAGTTTGCGCAGCTTCGCGGCTCCTCCGACGTGATCGATGTGCGCATGTGTGATCACAATGGCTTTCACTCGTAACCGGTGCTCGTCGAGTAGCGCCGTGATCTGCTCGACGTCGTCTCCCGGATCGACTACAATCGCTTCACGGGTCTGCTCATCTCCGAAAATCGAACAGTTGCATTGCAGCAATCCGACCGGCAAAACAAGGTGAATCATGCAAATTTCTCCAGGTACCCCGGGGGAAGACGCGCCGGGCGCCACTCGCTATTGAGCCAGATGTGACGCGTCGAGCCCTCGGCCAGCAGACGATCCTGATCGAGTGAAAGAATACGATAGGCGAATTCGACGGTCCGCTCGGTCGCTTTTGTAATGCGGGATTCCACGGCAATCTCCTGGTCGTACCGCGCAGGCGAAATATAGCGGCAGTTTGCTTCGATTACCGACAAGTACAGTCCATGCGTATGCTCCAGGTCTTTATAGTTGAGGCCGAGCGCGCGCACCAGTTCCACCCGGCCTACTTCCATCCAAACCAGGTAATTGGCGTAATAGACCACGCCCATCTGGTCAGTTTCGGCGTAGCGGACGCGCAAACGGCTGACGTGCGCGGAAATAGCCCGAGGATCCACACTTGTGAGCATAGCGACCGTGCCTGTTAGCATTTGGACATGCGCGTGAGAGTGCTGTTTTTCGGCGTGCTGAAGGACGTTGTTGGCCGCGCGGAAGATTCGCTCGAAATCGCCTCCGGCGCTACCGTCGCCAGCGTCTTCGAGAGCTATGCGGAACGCTTTGCAACCTTGCGCGAGAAGCGTTCGTCGATTCTATTTGCCAGGAACCGGGAATTTTCGCGGCCCGATACCACGTTATGCGAGGACGACGAAGTGGCGTTTCTGCCGCCGGTCAGCGGGGGTTCGGGCAATATATTTGCGATCATTCGTCAGCCAATTGACTCACGCGCTCTGGCCGATCAACTTAAGCGGCCCGAAGATGGTGCCGTTGTGATTTTTGAAGGTATCGTCCGCAATAATTCAAACGGGCGTGCGACTTCCTACCTGGAATACCATGCATATGAAGAGATGGCGCTCGCCGCAATGACCCGCATCGGGGAGCAGATCGCGCGAGAGCTCGCCATTGGCCGTATCGGCATGGTGCATCGCCTGGGGCGGCTCGAAATCGGCGAAGCGAGTGTAGCAGTTGTCGCTACCGCTCCGCACCGGCGGCCGGCATTCGAAGCAGCGCTTGCCGGCATCGACCGGCTGAAACGTGAAGTACCTGTTTGGAAGAAAGAATTCTTTCAAGACGGCTCCGAGTGGGTGGAGGGTGAGTGGGACGAAAAGTTTCTCGCTCGTGCTGCCGGCCATGAAGAGAAATAGCGGCCGCCGGGCATGCGTCGTTCTGGCACTCGTACTCGCGCTGCCTCTCGGCGCACAATTCAAACCGGCCAACCCAAAGCCGCAACAGCGGGTCGAACCCAAGCAGCCGAACTCTTCCGGGGAAACGCCACATTTCGCCGTCAAAGTGAACCTGGTGCGCCTGCTGGTCACGGTACGCGACTCCTCCGGTGGACTCGTCACCCACTTGCGAAAGGAGGATTTCCATGTACTTGACAGCGGCGTTCCGCAGGAGATCGCGCTTTTCGAGCAGAATACATCGATTCCGCTCTCCGTAGCAGTGCTGCTTGATACGAGCGCCAGCGTGCAGAGCGACCTTCACTATGAAGCCGACTCCGTGCTGCGTTTCCTGCCTGCGCTGCTCGATGCCGGCAATCCCCAGGATGCATTCGCGCTGTTCACTTTTAACTGGCGGACGAGCCTGGAAGCGGATTTTTCGCGCAGCCGAAAACGAGCCGAGCATGTGCTGCGCGCCTTGCGGGCAGACGGCGGAACTTCGCTCTACGATGCCGTGTATCTGGCATGCGACGCGCTCTCCGACCGCGAGGGGCGGCATGTGATGATCGTAGTCACCGACGGAGGTGATACGACCAGTTATAAGCGCTACCAGGACGCGCTTGCGGCGGCACAGCGCTCGGACGTGGTTCTATATTCGATCGTGGTCGTGCCCATTGCGGGCGATGCCGGCCGCAATACCGGCGGCGAACATGCCCTTGCGACGCTGGCCGAATCTACGGGAGGACGGATCTTCTATCCGGAAGGTTTCGCGCGCCTGAATTCGGCGTTTGAAGACATCATCCGCGAACTGCGCACGCAATACCTGCTCGGCTTCTATCCGCAAAACGCGGAAGAACCCAAGCGCTATCATCCGCTGCGTGTCGTGTTGCGCGATCCCACGCTGCGCATCTCGGCGCGCAGCGGCTATTACGAGCCATGATGCGGCGAGCGGCGTATAAATGAATCGGCGTGTTATTTTTGAAATTACAGAACAAACGGGCCCTTAGCTCAGTTGGTTAGAGCGCTACCTTGACACGGTAGAGGTCAGAGATTCGAGTTCTCTAGGGCCCACCATCTTGCCGTCATCTTTCGGGCCTGCCACGTTATCTCCGGCGCACTTCGCTTAGAATAATGACGTCTCTTCTGCGGGGTTAAATGCCATGAAATTTCTGCTTGCGCTAATTATCGCCGTGGCTCCTGCTTTCGGACAGCAGTTTTCTTCTTCTCCCGAGCAGGGCCGCTCGATGGTCATCACCAAGTACGGTATCGTTTCCGCGCCGCAGTTTCTTGCATCCGATGCCGGCGCCAAAGTTCTGGAAGCCGGCGGCAATGCGGTGGACGCGGCCATCGCCGCCAACGCTGTGATGGGCGTTACCGAGCCGTACGTTAACGGCATCGGCGGCGATCTGTTCGCCATGTATTACGAGGCGAAGACGGGTAAAGTCTACGGTCTGAACTCCAGCGGCTGGACTCCGAAGGCGCTAACGATCGAATATCTGAAAGCGCACGGCGTCGAAAAACTTGATCCGATCGGCGTACACACCGTCACTGTCCCGGGCTGCGTCGCCGGCTGGGCCGCGCTTGAAAAGCGCTTCGGCACACTCCCTCTCCGCAAGTTGCTAGGTCCGGCGATTTTTTACGCCGAAAACGGGTTCCCGCTGGCTGAAAAGAATGCGCGTTACTGGATCAGCAAAGCCTTTCTGAATCAACCCGGGTATCGCGCGACCTACATGGCGGGCGGCGTTCGGCCGGGCGTCGGGGACGTCTTCAAAAATCCGGGGCTCTCGGAATCATTACGCCAGGTTGCCGCGCATGGGCGCGATGCCTTCTATCACGGGAAACTCACCGAGGCGATGGTAAATTTTCTGCGCTCGCAGGGCGGTACTCATACCCTGGAAGATTTCGCCGATTTCGAGCCGGAGTGGGTCGAGCCGATTTCTACGACTTACCGCGGCTGGACCGTTTTCGAGATGCCGCCAAACGATCAGGGCATTGCGGCCCTTTCCATGCTGAACATTATGGAGAATTTCCCGCTTGCAAGCTATGGCCACAATTCGCCCGATGCGCTGCAGGTAATGATCGAAGCGAAGAAGCTTGCATACGCCGACATGATTCACTATGTCGGCGATCCGCGGTTTACCTCCATACCCGTCCCGGAGATGCTTTCAAAACAGCTCGCTGCCAAGCGCGCCAAGCTCATTCGGATGGATCATGCCGCCTGCCAGACGTTGCCCTCTGACCTGGTCGAGAAGCTGAACGCTCGCGGCAACGAAACCATTTATCTTTCCACGATCGATAAGGACGGCAACATTGTCTCGTTGATCCAGAGCAACTACGGCGGGTATGGAACCGGCATGGTCGCACCGGGGACGGGCTTCTCTTTTCAAAATCGCGGGGCGGGATTTGAGCTCACGCCGGGTAAACCGAATTCACTCGCAGGCCACAAGCGCCCGCTGCACACGATCATTCCAGCCTTCATGCAGAAAGGCGACTTCCACATCGGCTTCGGCATTATGGGCGGCTGGAATCAGGCGCAGGCGCACGCGCAGTTTGTCGCAAACGTCGTCGATTTCGGGATGAACATTCAGGCGGCGCTGGAAGCGGCGCGCTTCACCAAGCAAACCTTTGAAGGCTGCGATGTTCAGATGGAGTCTCGCATTCCGCAGTCGGTGCGCGATGCGCTTGCTCTTCGCGGCCACGTAATCAAACTGCTGGAACCGTTCTCCTACACTGTCGGGCAAGGAGAAGCTGTGATGCATGACGACAGACGCGGCGTGAACTTTGCCGGATCTGACCCGCGCTGCGACGGCGAAGCGATTCCGCAGAGCCCGGCTGCGTTCGCCGCTCTTGGAAAATAGGTTCAGCTTTCCGGTAAGAAATACATGCGTGGGTTGCAAAAGACGCTGTATTGTGGACGGCGGCGCTCCCATTTTGCGGGTTTGGACGGCAATTTGCATCAAACTTTTTTGTGCGAAGCGGTGCGGATTTAGCACACATTCGGTCACGGTACATCGCTCATGCCCTCAGGCGCGTGCGCACGATGGTTGCCGGACGGGAAAAATCGGCGCGGCGCGCAGCCGAAGAATTACGCAGCTACTTCGAATGGATTAAAGAGTATTTGCCGGCGGAAGACAGGCATAGATTCTGTAATGAGATTAAGAATCTGATGAACGCGCGGGTTCACGGTTTTCGTTAGCCCAGGTGGATACTCGTCTTCCGGCAGTGGGGGAGGTGTGGGAGCGCCTATTACGATAACCCGTCCGCTTTCGGTGGGTCGGTAGCTAACCCGGCGGTGTCCGCTTTCGCATCAACACTGCAATTGATGGTTGCCTCAGGTCTTCTTTCGGACTGCAATGCACTGGCGGATTTTGCCAGCTACGTAAATTCGATCTGATTCGATACCAATTCGCTGGTGTCAGCTTTTGGAGTCTTTATGCCAACACAGTTTGGGACTGGTTTCGCCGGTATTGCCACTTCTACTAACGCCATCCTCTTGAATGACACCGCGCAGTCGAGTGGTTTTCTGCCTACTTATCAGAATATTCCAGCTACCGATAGAAGTGACCAAGCGCATCACTTCTCAGCTTTTTTCCAACTCGGCTACCTAGAAGGTCTGGCTGCGGATTCGGTGGTTACATTTGAAGTCGGAGAAGCAACACTCCAGTGGCGCACAGGAAATTTCGTCCCTGTGAACATCGGCGACATCAATTTAGGCACCGCGGCAGCGAACCATGGCACACTTAGCCGCTGGGATCTCGCCAACGATATCAAGCAGCTTTGCCAATGATGCGCGATTTGCAGTTGCTCGCGGTTCTTGCTCTAACGGTTGTGTGCTCTGCCTGTGGCCTGCAGGTCAAATCACAATCGGTTTCAGCGGATGGGCACCATCGCGTTATTCTTCTCCAACAACGGCTACTACAACTGGGCGGGGGCCTCGATATCAGATACGAGACCGATTCTAACTTAAGTTATGCGACGCACGAAATCGGAGATGTCTATCTGAACTTCATTGAATACGCTTGGTCTAAGGATTCGAAAAGAGTCGGCTTCTTTATCGCTGCTATGCCAAGGAAGGGTTTCGCCTTCGATTTCGAAGCCCGGAAGGAAATTCCGTTCGAAGAGATGCAGGGGCTCGTTGCAGACAAGATACGGACAGACTACGGGCTTACAATCTCCGAAGATCCCTTCCGGTGCAGTAGGTGCACAGAACGTTTTATCAAGGAGCATCCCTCGTCTGTAACTTACTGACTAAGCCGATTGGTTCGAGGACACGATTATTCGTAAAACCGATCCCGGCTCTGTCTTCAAGCCAACCCGAAATGAAAAAACGCGCAGAGGGTGTATAAGAACACGCCGCCGTCTACCGATCGAGCAACAGGCCAGCAGAAGGCCGTTCAGAATAAAACCCTTGCCTCAAAAGCCTATCGAATGGCTTTTAGCATTTATCTTGGTCTCGGCCGGTCTCACCGCAGTCCACTCTCAAATGTCGTTAAATGAAGGCATTTACATCCACGGAGGGAGCGCATTCTCTCTGGCCGACACGCTTACCGCGATTTCTTTGCCCTCACCGGATTGGGGCACGCTTTGGCTGGATGCGATGTGGCTCAAGCTGTTTGGGAACAGCATGGGAGCGATTCACGCGCTGCGTACTGCTAAAGCAGTCGCCTGACCACTTATTTCGCCCCGGGCGCGCAAAAGCAGCAAGACAAATGGGAGTAAGCAAGCGGGCCGAAATGGCTACGGTGTCATGCGTATTCTCCTGGGCATTTGCCTCCGAATGGGCGAGCAGAGCAGAGTTATGCTCCCTGATTTGTCCGGGAATTCTCGCACCGCCATTTCGTTCGCGTGTACGCGATCCGGAAGCCTTTACGCTCGGCGTTGCGCTGGGAGTCGCTGCCCACCCCCGCTACCATCATTGCCAGATCGCAACCATGGTCGAATGCGTAGCGCATACGCTCTTGAAGAAGCGCAGCCTGTAACCCCCGACGGCGTAGTTCCGGAACTGTCGCCGAGCCGCCGAGCAGTGCAACTCCGTCGTGTATACATAGCACGCCGGCAGCGGCGGGTATGCCATCGATCTCGCCGAGAAAACACACACTCCCCTCCCGTGCGGTGGCGATTGTCCCGATTTGAAAAAGGAAGTCCAGAAGTTCGGGATGTTCGTACGCCCACCCCCTTGCGCTTATGCTCGCGAAAAGCTGGGATTCTTGGGGACCGATAATGCGCACACCGATGTTGAGATGGTCTTGAGCAGCGGGTTTCTCGACAAGTCGATACAGCACGTTGCTGATCTCGATCGGTCTGTAATTCCGGGCGCAGAGCAAGTCGAGGGCAGCGAACCCGGCGTGCGGACTCACTTCGTGAAGCGCCGGCGCCCCGTGGTCGAAAAAGAATTGCTCGATGGCATCTAGCGAGGCAGCGCTTAGATTCTCGAATATACCGAGACCAAAGCTCTGGGTGACAGGGGAGTTCACCCCATCGAAGACGGCATACGCTCCTGCGCATTCAATCCACTCGGCGCGGGTGTCAGGGAATAGACGGCCTCGCGAGCGAGCGAACTGCGCACAGGCATACCCTTCTGATCGCTCCAAACGTCTCGAGAGCGCGAGGTCAGCAAACATAACTGCGTTTGGGTTCACCGGGGCCCGCACGCTCGAAGCGGCATTATTTCATTCAACTCACAAACTCGAACGGAAATCGGCAAAGTGCCTCGTTTCCCGCAGCAAAGGCTTCATTCGGACAGGACGGCGATGACTCGTTCCGCTTGCTGGAGGTGACTGAGGTCGTGACCGGCGGCTTGGTCGACAAGATCCTTCATCGTCAAACGGCCACGCTCGGCGTGGATGCCGGAACGCCGCCAGTCGTCCGGAGTAAAGCGGGCAAACATCCGCAGGTTGGCTTGGCGGAGAAGGCGGAACTGCGCGAGCGACTCCAGCGAATCGCGGCAATCGTACTCGCCAAGCCGATACCATAGGTTTTGGTCATATCCGGAAAGCGCGGCACCCTCTTTCTCGGCAACCTGGCGGTAGCGCCAGCTTAGCGCGATTTCGGCTTCCGCCAGGTGTGCAACGATGGCGGCGAGCGACCATTCTTCAGGAGCGGGCGTCCGATTCAGCTTTTCTTGCGGAACGGACGCGATTAAACGTGCAAGGACAAGCGGCGTCTCCGTCTGCACAGCAATGGAGTCTTTCCCTTCGACGAGGGATCGAAGGCGAGCTACGTATTCAGCGGTGGACAATTCGTTTCCTCCTGCCTTACGGGAATCGATTACCAGAATCGCCTCCAAGGGCGATTCTCCATTACCGTCAGCTACGGTATAGATGAAGCCGCGGCGTCTTTCGAATCTACATCATTGGTAGGTTCGGTAATAGAAGCAAAATTCCGGTCAGATCCGGACATCACTTCAGGAGGTACACGACCGTCGTCTCGGTGTCGGCCGGGTCAGGCGCCGGATCTCCGTAGATCTCCCATGAGTGCCCGGCGGATTCCCTCCGGTTCGCCGCCATCCATTTTTCGATCGCGTGATGTGCGTTGTCTATGCGGTTGTACGGACCGCGATGGATGCCGACAGCAGCTTCGCCCCCTGGCGTCTCAGTCGCATGCACCTCGCCCGCAGTCTCGAACGAACGCGTGACCTCCACGCCGAAGTCGCACAGCATCGGCGCGCCCGCCTGCTTTGCGTGGTGGTAAAGAAAAATGTTATGGCCATCGGTCCTTAAGCCGGGCTGGCTGCGAATGAACTCCCAGACCTTATCCAGGGCCGGCCTCCACACCGAGCCAATCGCGCCAGGCGCGACCTCGCGCCTCACGGCGGCCAGCTTTCGCGGATGAACAGTTTCTAAGGTGACGGAGACGGACATTCGACGATGGTAGATCAAATTGTGAGCGTACTAGGCAAACGACCGCCGGCATGATGCCCGCCCGTCCACCATCATCGGAATGAGAACATCAGATACACCCATGCTTAACTACTGAGGACGAGAAAAGGCAATGATGCCTTGCCCCGTCCGCAGTCGGAACGACATAGACCAGCGAACATTCTCTCAAAGCATCGGGAAATCTTTCGATCCGATGTGTTTCGATCGGTCAGGGAACGGCGAAACCGTCGTTCCCAGCCCATCGTCTCGATGACTTTTCCGGTTGGTCATTCCTCGGGCGAATTGTAT
>DATBGM010000105.1:0-23820 GCA_036557945.1 Bryobacteraceae bacterium
GAATTTCAAGGCCGCGCCCGCGCAGTTGCCCGAGTTGAATGGGAAAGTAGCGACGCATAATGCGAGCGCGCTGGTGGCAACGAATATGGGCCGTTCGGTTCGGATCAGTTGCTTCGGATGCGCAGGCACGACGCTGGTGGACGGGAAGCAGCCGGACAGTAGTGGAATTGACAGCGGTGAACATGAATTGAGCGTGCGCGGCGCAAACGGGGAAGGCGCTCTGCGCGCGTTCTTTCGCACGGGTGAAGCGCCCGGGATTGCGATTCATGTGAATTCGACCGGCAGTCCGCAAGGGACGCTCCTGTTGGAGACCAACGTCGACGGCGCGTCCGTATCGATCGACCGCCGGAAACTAAGCAGGGAAACGCAAGGCGGCAGGCTGGTCGTTCCTCTCGAGCCGCGAGATTACACGATCGAAGTTCGCAAGCAGGGCTATCGAGTTACTCCCGAACACCTGGTGGCGAAAGTCCGGAAGGGCGATTCTGTTCACGCGGTTTTCCGGCTGGAACCCACGCCCGCTACGATCGTTCTCGCCGGTGTGTCGGAGGGAGCGACTGTGCTGATTGACGATACACCAGCGGGAACGGTACGCGGCGGCGGCTTTTCTTCCACGCTCTCTCCAGGCGCTCATACAGTAGGACTGAGAAAACAGGGTTTTAAACCGGTCTCGATGCAGACATCGCTCAAGCCTGGCGATACAGTGCGCGTGGGGAACACAGCGCTGCATCTGGAAGCGTTGCCGCCGAAGCCGAAAGAGCCCATTCAGCAGGTCCCGCTATCACCAACTCCGCGAACAACGCCTGAGGAGACGGAGGCGACTGAATGGGCGGCAGCACGATCGAGCAAGGATCGAACGATCATACAAACATTCCTCGCTAAGTATCCGAAGACGGTAAAACGCCAGGAGGCACTCGAGCTGCTCGCTCAGCTCGACTGGAATGCTCTCGATCGTAATGACCGCTCCGAGCTGCAGCGATTCGCCGCGCAGTATAGCGGCACTGCGCTGGCACAGCAGGCGACACTCGAGATCTCGCGGAAGGACAAGGAGATGGCAACGACCACGGCCAAGAAAGATGAGCAGATTACGTCCGATCTCAGCGAAATCTCAAAAGTGCTTGCAGGATACGCCACTGCCTTTGAACGAAAGGACCTGAATTCACTGAAGGTGCTTTGGCCGGGATTGCCGGAGGCCGCGCTGGCGCAGGCGTTTCGCGGCAAAGGAACAATACGTTCTCAATTACGCCCGCTCGCACCCGCCGAGCTTACAGGCGACAGCGCCATGATACGCTGCATGCGCATCACCGAGCAAAATACGCAATTCGGGCGTCAGAAGCCGGTAGAAGAACCGCGCACGGTCCATCTGCGCAAAGAAGCCGGGCGCTGGGTAATATCGGCGATCAATTAGCATCTTCTGCTTTTGGCAACCCCTGAGTTGCGATTCCTGCGGAGGAAATTGCAGTGCAGAAGATTTTGATGTTAGTCGCGCTGATGACAAGCGCTGGAGCAGGTCTGCTCCCCGGACAGGTTTTTGTTGAGCAGAAGGGCGGGGAAAAGCTAGCGCGCATGATCCCTCATCTATTCGGACCGAACGGTATTGTTCTTCCGAACCCTTTTCATGCTGCGCATTTCGAGTCGGATTTCATCAAGCAATCGTTCACGCCGGTGAACACGGCACTGGGAAGCCAAATAGCCAGTTTGCCGTTTGCCTCCCCGGGCTCTGGCTTCATTTTCAATTTCAACTCGGCCGCGGGTGTTTATCAGCGGTCCTCCGACAGTTTCGGACCGATACTGACCGAACGCGCCGAGACGATCGGCAAGCGGAAATTGTATCTTGGCTTCTCTTATCAGTACTTCAGCTTCGACAATGTGGACGGAGTAAAGCTGAGCAAGTTCCCGGCGGTTCTGCAGCACGAGAAGGAAACAGGCGCGGCTTATGAGAAGGACAACATTACGACTGTCGCCGATATCGATCTGAAGCTCAACCAGTTTACTGCGGTGGCCACTTACGGAGTTACGGACCGGCTGGATGTGTCGGCGGCTATTCCGTTTGTCAACGCCCATTTCGGATTGGTTTCAAGCGCAACCATTCAGCGCGTAGCCCCGCCGGATCCACGCTTTGGGCAGGCACACTATTTTGATCCCAACGCCCGCAATACCAGTACGGAAGCCGTCTATGGCTCGAACAATAACGCGAGTGGAATCGGCGACGTTACGATTCGAGTCAAGTGGCAAGCCTATAAGGGCGAGCATGCAGCGCTTTCGCTGTTAAGCGATTTCCGGTTTCCGACGGGCGATGCATTGAATTTCCTGGGCTCGGGAGCCCCGGGTGTGCATCCGTTCCTAGCGTTCTCCTACGCAGCCCACAGGCTGTCACCGCACGTGAACTTCGGCTATCAATGGAACGGAGACAGCGTTCTGGCAGGAGATGTACTCACGGGACGAAAAGGAAACTTGCCGGATGCACTGACGTATGCCGTCGGGTTCGACATTCCGGCAACGCACCGCATCACGTTTTCCGCCGACTTTCTCGGACAGCGGTTGTTTAATGCGGCGCGTGTGGTTCCGGTGCCGTTCACCGATACCCTGGGCAGGAACTTTCCTGAAACCAGACTCGAGAAGAGCTCTCTTGACTTGCTAAGCGGCGCAGTGGGAGCAAAGGTGAACGTGACGCGCACGCTGTTGCTCACGGGAAATGTCATTTTCCGGCTGAACAATGACGGTCTGACGGCGCCAGTAGTTCCCTTGATCGGGCTTTCCTGGGTTTTCTAACGTCTGCCGCAAGTTTTTACCGTTCAAATTGCATTGCCGGCGGGATTTCTCGCAGGAGTTAGTGAGAGAGATCCGGAGCATGCAATATGAACGAGCCTGACGCGCACGCAAGAATTGATTCCGCCCTGGTGCCTTTCGTTTGCGCTGCGAGTGAACGGGAAGCGAAAGAACAATTGAACGAACTGATGGCGCAGGCTGCGCCGGGTATCGCAAAGATCACCAGAATCAGCAAGACTCCGGAAGATGCCTTTCAGGACGCCGCACATCGCCTGATCAAGCAATTGCGAGAACTCCGGGCGCAGGCCGGCAGTAGTAGTGCAATCAGCAACTATTCTCATTACGTCAAGGTTGTTGCCTCACGGGTGGTGAAGGGGCAGGTGCGTGAAGAACATCCGAAACACCGCAGCATGGTGGACTCGCTGCGGCATGTTCTGAAGCGCGATACCGCGTTCGCCTTATGGGAGCGCAATGGTCAGAGACATTGCGGATTTGCAGTGTGGCGCGATGAGCAATTAAGCCGGGTAGCTAGTGAACGGCTGATCCGATTGCTGGAAGAGCCGCGTGTTTTTGAAGATCTCATGCCGTCGAATGGCAGCGCGGCAAATATGAAACCGGCGGAACTGCTGCGGCTGCTCTTTGGGTGGATCGGGCATCCGATCCGATTTGACGAGTTGACGAGGATTGTTTGCGGCATCAAGCGAATCAAGGAACCCGGTCCGATCTCTGCCGGGGAAGGGACGGGCAGGGAACTCAGCGGCTGGCTGCCTGACAGGCGACGGCGACCGGACGAACAGGCGGAATGGAAGGAATTTCTACGCTGTTTATGGCGTCAAATCGAGCAGTTACCGCGCCTTCAACGCCTGGCATACTTGCTAAATTTCACGGCCGCGGACGGTCAGTTGGAGTTGTTCTGGGCTTACGGTGTCGCCAGTATCAGGCGAATCGGCGCTGCGCTCGAAATTGCAGAGAAGGAGTTCGAACAAGCCTGGGCTGCCGCATTGGATGACAGAATGCGCCAGCGCGCAGCCTGGTGCGAGCAGTATGACGATAAGTTCGCCATACTTTGGCAGATGCTGCCGCTGCCGGATGCCGTGATTGCCCGGATGCTCGGGACAGAACGGCAGAAGGTGATCAATCTGCGCAAAGCGGCCGCCGATCGCCTTTCGCGGCAGATGATTGAGCCTGCGAAGACGAATTCCTTTTAATTTCCGGTGCTGATTCGCATCTTCGTAAGCACGCATTAGATCAAGAGCAATCGACGCTCAAAAAGGAACGGCGCTTGGCGGGCCATCTCTCAGATTTACTTGTAAAGCATGGATATCATTGGCTCGATCCGGCAGAATTGCTGGCGATCGATGACCACCTTGCCTTCTGTGCGTCCTGCCGCGAACTGTTATGCGCGGCGGCGCAGAGTCAGAGGGCGCTGCTTGCTTTGCACGCAAGCCTGGCAGCGGCAAAGGGAGGCGATGATCATCCGGCGCACGATGATGTGCAGGGCTATCTTGACGGCCGCCTGGACGAAGTAGATCGCGAACTCGTGCAAGTGCATTTTGAGAGCTGCACGCTTTGCCGGACGCAAGCAGCACGGCTGTGCCCCTCAGCGCTGAGGAGCGACAAAGCGCGCTCAGGAGAGTTCTAATTTTTCAGCGCGTTTCGCATCTCCCGGTGAGAGTACATCCATCGCGTGCAGGCGTTAATGACGGAACCGCTCACCACGAACCCGAACAGGCTGATCGAGACATACCGCTCGTATTCGCATGCCATTTCGATGGAAGTTCTCAAGAGATTGCCTTCATCGGTTGACCGCGATGACGTGATTGGTGCTGCCGAACTCGGGCTCGTCGAAGCGGCGCGAAATTTCGATCCATCGCGCGGCGTACTCTTCAAAACCTTCGCCTATTACCGGATCCGCGGCGCCGTTTACGATGCGTTGCGAAAGATGGGATGGCTGAAAGCCGACTCTAAGCTGCGTTTTGAAGCCAGCGCAAACGAGTACCTGAAGGATTACATGGGGGGCGAAGTTGGACAGGCAGATTCGACGCTCGCAGCCCGCCAGGAGTTACAGCAACTGACGTCGGCAATTGTAACTTCGTATCTACTTTCAGTGGATGTATCGGACGCCGAAATTGCCGATCTGAAGAGCGTCTCGGCAGAAGAAGCAATCGTTGAAAGGGAGACTCACGAGCAGCTTCGAGCGGCGCTAAGCCAGCTCCCGGAAAGCAATCGCCTGCTGATTGAGGAATACTACTTTCGCGATGCCACCTTTGCAGAAATCGGAGCTCGTCTGGGACTTTCCAAGTCCTGGGTATGCAGGCTGCATGCGAAGAGCCTGGAGATGCTGCGCGATATCGTGCGGAACGCTGGCCCTTTGATGCCGCGGAAAAACTGCCGCATCTTAGCAACGTCGCAGGTGCAGGTCCGATAACAAGAGCAGATATGGAACCGATCTCGCAAAAAGCGGGAACCGCGGGCGCGCGTCAGTCCATTGCGGCGGACGGGCAGAAGTCCGGACCTTCAAAATTCGATCTTTTGCGTGCTGATCTCAATCAGAAACTTGCGGGCAGCATGCGAATTCCCGATAAGGTGACAAGCATCAGCGACCAGCAGAAAGCGCTTCTCGAAAATGATCTTCGGCGTAAGCTGGCGAGCGGCAAAGCACCGCAGGAATTGTTTGGCGGAGATATGAGGCAGTTGGGAAACAGTGTTGCAGACCTGAGCCGGCAGGTGGCGGCGATTCCCAAGACGAGCGCCTTCGCCCCCTTGCGTGAGCGGCTGCAGAGCATCGAGTCGGATTTCAACAGCTCGGCGAAACTACTTAACAATGCGGGAAATCTTGAAGATCCGAAACAGCTGCTTGAAATGCAGATGGAGATGTACAAGCTCGCGCAAAACGTCGAGATGTTGTCGCGCGTGGTCGGCGACGTTGCATCGGGCGTGAAAACCATGATTCAAACGCAGGTTTAATGGCTATGAAGCGCGAGCGAAATATCGCGGTCTTGATTCTGATGGCAGTGCTGCTGCCACTTGCAGGCTGCTTGAGCCGGGATCTTCAAAGCGGCCTGAGCGAGCAGGAAGCGCAAGAAATCGTCGTTGTGTTAAAACAAAGCGGCCTGGAAGCTTATCCTGTTCGCGAAGCAGCCGCCGATCACGATGCAGGACCGGCCTGGACGGTGCGTGTCAAAGGCGGAAGCCGGAACCTCCTTCTTGCCTGGCAGGTGCTGCAGGATAACGGCTTGCCACGGCAAAAGGTCAAAGGGCTGGAGGATGTTTTCGCCAGCAAAGGCATGATCCCGACCGCGAGCGAAGAGAAGGCGCGGATGCTGCTGGCTCTCTCGGGCGAATTGACCCGCACGATCAAGTCTGTGGCGGGGGTTGTGGATGCGCGTGTTCAGGTTGTCCTGCCCGAGAACAGTCCTCTGCTGGATAAATCGCAGTGGAGTCCTACGACGGCATCGGTATTGATCAAGCATCGCGGTTCGGCGCCACCGCTCACCGAGGATGAGGTCAGGAGCCTGGTGGCCAGGGGGGTAGAGGGCCTGCAACCGGAGAATGTCGCTGTTGTTTACAAGAGAATCAGCGCTACGTCTCCGCCGAACTATGACGTCGGCTGGTATTTGAGCGATGCTTACGTTGTCGCGGGCTCCCTAGCCCTGGCGTTGCTGACAAGCTTTGGGGCGTTGCTGCTGGTGTTTCGAAGCCAGCGGCAAAAACGGACCATCGAGTCCCTTCAGCGAGAGCTGGAAGCCGCGCTGCGCCAATCGCGTGAACAACTGGCAGAGAGCAGCCGTGTCTAAGCTTTCTGGACGGAACGCGGCATTTGCGGCGCTCATGCTCTTGCGGTGCCGGGATCGCGTCGAACGAATCCTGGCCACCCTTCCCGAAAGCCGGCGAAACGCCGTCACCCAGGCGCTCTCGGAGTTCGAATCCCTTAGCGAGCAGAATCTGAAGCGCGCATTGGCGGCTGCCGTGGAGCGGGAAGATGCAGTCCTCGACGAATTCATAAGACGGCAACTGGGAGCCGGCGCAGCGAACGCCTCGCGGGGCATTCGCAGGTTTGTTGCGCGCGCAGAGTGGCCATGAGCGAGAAAATTATCAAACCCGCAGCGAAGGTGGTGAAGAGCGAAACCTACGCGGCGGCGATCGAGGCCGCGCAGATAGTGGAAGCGGCGCATGCGCAGGCGCGACGGATTCAGGAGGACGCGGAACAAGCACGGCAGCAAACGATGGAAGCGGCGCGCAGCGAGGGCTACGAACACGGGTTGCGCGAGTGGAATGCCGCGGTGGCAGAGGTAAATGCCGCGCGCGACAAATATAGCTCCGATAATGCGCCGGAACTGATCCGGCTTGCAATCCGAATCGCGCAGAAGATTGTCAGCGAGGAACTGCGGATGAATCCGGAAGCGATCGTATGGATCGCGCGGGAGTGCCTGCGGGGCGTCGGGCGAGAGCGCTTGCTGAAGATTCGAGTACCGGCCGACGATCTCGAGCTGGTGCGAAAGCGCATCGTTCTGCTGCGTGAAGCGGCCGGCCCGAATCGATCGATTGAAGTAGCCGGCGATTCTGCGATCAGTGCCGGTGGCTGCGTCGTGGAAAGCGAATACGGAGTGATCGATGCCCGGCTGGAGACACAGCTTCGTTGCATGGAAGAAGTTTTGCTTCGAGCCGCCGGGAAATGATGCAGGCGAACATGCTGGAACTGACGCGATATTTCGATGAAATCGAGCGTGCTTCGCCAGTGCAGGTGCGAGGGCGCGTCACGGAGGTTATTGGACTTGTGGTGCGGGCGGCGCTTCCTCAGGCGTTTATGGGTGAGCTATGCCTGATCTACAGTCCACGCTCGCGTACTCCGATGAAAGCGGAAGTAGTGGGATTCCGATCCGGCGAAGTGCTGCTGATGCCGATCGGCGATCTGGCGAACATCGGACCGCAGAGCGAGGTTGTCGGCACCGGAGACTGCCTGCGCATTGGAGTCGGTGAATCCCTGCTGGGCCGCGTTCTGAACGGTATTGGCGAGCCGATGGACGTAGAGTCTTACGGACCGTTGGAGTGCGGCCAGCAATATCCCGTATACAGCGCGCCTCCGGACCCGTTACGGCGTAAGCGAGTGATAGAGCCGTTGAGCACAGGCGTGCGAGCAATCGATGCGTTGCTGACTTGCGGAGAGGGCCAGAGGATCGGGCTATTTGCCGCGGCCGGTGTCGGAAAGAGCACGTTGCTCGGCATGATTGCACGCAACACGGAAGCGGAGGTGAACGTTATCACCCTTGTCGGGGAGCGCGGGCGTGAGGTGCGTGATTTTCTCGAACACGATTTGGGGCCGGAAGGTCTGAAACGGTCCGTTGTTGTTTGTGCGACATCCAACGAGCCATCGCTCGTGCGACTGAAAGCGGCTTATGTGGGAACAGCGATTGCCGAATACTTCCGGGACCAAGGCAAGAAAGTGATGTTAATGATGGATTCCGTGACCCGGTTCGCGCGAGCACAGCGGGAAGTGGGGTTGGCATGCGGCGAGCCTCCAGCGCGTGCGGGTTATACACCATCGGTTTTTTCGCAGTTACCCAGACTTCTAGAACGCGCCGGAAACTCGGATAGAGGATCGATTACCGCATTCTACACGGTGCTCGTCGCCGGAGATGATATGAACGAGCCGGTCGCAGATGAGGTTCGTTCCATCCTGGATGGCCACATCGTTCTTTCGCGTGAGCTTGCGGGGCAGGGTCACTATCCCGCAATCGACGTTCTTCAGAGCGTCAGCCGTGTAATGAGCGTGGTAGCAGATGCTGAACATCGGAGAGCAGCGGCACGCATGCGAGATGTGCTGGGAACGTATGAAAAGCAAAAGGATTTGATTCTAATCGGGGCCTATGAGAAGGGATCGGACACGCACGTAGACGAGGCGCTGCGCATGATCGACAAGGTAACCGGTTTCCTGCGGCAGGAGACGCACGCGCAGGCAGCTTTCGCAAAAACCTTAGCGGGCTTAAAACAAATGTTCGCGTGATGCGGTTACTTCGACGATGGAATTCCGATACAGACTTCAGATCCTGCTGGATCAAAAGACGCGCGAGAAAGACGCAGCGCAACAGGCTCTGGCGGCCGTTCAGAGAGCGCTACAGCTCGAACAGGAGGAACTGGGAGCCTGCCGGCGGGAACAGGATCAGCGGGCTATTAGGCTTGGCAGGGCTAGAGCGGAAGTAATTTCATCGGCAGCCGATGGCTCAAAAGGTGAATGGGTGCGTCTGAAGCGGGATCATGTCTGGCGTTTAATCGAGGAGTACAGCGACGCCTTGGATGAGACAAGAGCGCAGGAGCTGAAGGTAAGCGAAGCAGAAGAAGCCGTCGCGGCTGCTCGCTTGGCCATGGTGGCTCGCTCGCGCGATGTCGAGGTCCTGGAAAAACACCGGGCGCGGCTCGAGCGCAGATTCAAAAACGAAGCGGATCGGAAGGAATCGCTGGCCCAGGAAGAAATGGCCAACGTCATGTTTCTTCAAGGAAGGAATGCGACGTGAGAGTAACCGGCAAGCTGACGCCGTCGAATAGCCCAGGTAAAACACAGGGATCGTCGCGAGTGCGCTTTTCGGAGATTCTCAAAGACACTTCAAAAAAGGATGGAATGCGGAATGTTGAGGAGCAAATTGCACTTCCAAATTCGCCGCCGCTGCCGTTTCATGACGTCCTTTTTGTCGATTCCGGCCAGGAAGTCGGCGCCGGCCCCAATCCGTTGATGGCATCGCTTGTCCAGGAGGTCGTAGTTCACGCGCCGCCGGATGCCGCCGCTTCCGTCCATATTCAGTTCGATTCGCGCACACTAGAAGGTCTTCACGTCCGGATTCAGAAAACGGGCGAGGCGCTTGAGGTGCGGTTCTCTACAGATTCAGCAGCGGTTTCGCACTTGCTTGCAGAGAATACATCCGGTTTGATCCAGGCGCTCACGGAGCGGGGATATGTTGCACCGGCAGCGTCCATAGAGTGCACAGATGTTCCGGCATCATCCCTTGGCAGAGAGTCGAGGCGGGACGGTGACTCGCGGCAGGAGCGAGGAGGACAAGGGCGAAGCCGGCGATGACAGCGAGCGTAGTTGCGAACTGGCGCGCCTGCGATTTCGAGGCGATACCGTTGTTTTCACGAAGCGAGGCGGCAGCTTGGAATGTACTGAGGCGCGCTTTTTCGCCGGCGGCCGGATGGCAGACCTGGATCGCCGAAGGGCTTGCCGCATTCTTCGAAGCGAATGCAGGATATGAGATTGGCATACGACAGAAACATACGATCGATTCTCACCAGCCGGAATGCGCTTTTGTGTTTGAAGCCAGCGAGCTCAGCCTCGGCCGTGATGAGAATTGCGAGATCCGGCTGACACCGCGCTCGGTAGGAAATCGCCATGCGCGCATTTTTGCGCAAGCAGGAAAGTTCTACATCGAGGATCTGGGAAGCGCACTTGGGACCTTTTTAAACGAGTCACGGCTGGAGCCGAATACGCCTGCACGGATCTCGAGCGGAGATCAGTTCGCGATCTTCCCTTATAGTTTCAGGATCGAAATCGCCGAACGTTGGTCTCCTGATGCACAGATGAATGTCTATGCGGGGCCGGTATGCGTCCAATCCTTCCCAGGCACCACTTCTACGGACTGCGTCACGTTCGAATTGCAGGTTCATCCGGCTGGCGCGGCACTGTACCTCGAAATGTCACGTGCGTTTCTGGAAAGAATGTCGCAGCGGTTGCTTGCGCCGCTCTGCCCTGGAGTTAAGTCCCGCCTCGGGCTAACTACGGCCGATACAGGGTTTTTTGAGCTGTTGATTGCATCCGTTCTGGAGCGCATCAATCGCGATCTGCGATTTCCGCTGCAAGTCGAGTTAATGCCGGCGGGCCCCGCGCCGCAACGCAGCATCGCATTTTCGTTCGCGGTGGGCATAGCGGGCTTGACAGGCTGGTTCCGGCTCTTGATGAGTGAGCAGGACTCCGAGCTGCTGGGGCGCACGGTTGTGGCAGACACGCATTCCGCACTGCCCTGCGTCGCCTGGGCGTTTCCGTTATCGGCAGGTTACGTCGATCTGACTAGCACGGAAATCGGCTCAATCGAGCCGGGGGATATCGTGCTGCTCACGCGCGAGACAGCACTTCTTTTCCCAAACGCGCCGGACCGCGGATGGCGGGTGCGTTCTGAAGAAAGCAACATTTCGCAAGCGGTCATCGATAAGTATTTTGAAAGAGGTTGTTTGGGCAGCGGAAAAGAGGAACTCGCAGCCACCGGGCCGGACCTTACCGGTCTGCCGGTCCGCCTGCATGCAATCGTTGGCGAAAAAGAGATCACGCTCAGCGAAGCGAGCCAACTCGTCGCGGGCGCAATCCTCGAGCTGGAGGGCGCGAAATCAGACCCCATCCGCATCGCTCTAAACGGCAAAATCGCAGGAACCGGCGAACTCGTTGAGGTGGACGGCCGCTTTGGCGTCCGCATCCTCTCATGGAGAGCGCCATGACGTCCGAAACATTCGAATATATGAAGGTGATTGCGGTTCTCGCTGCAATCATCGCACTCGCGTTTGTTGCTCTCCGGTTCTGGCTGCCAAAACTGAAATCGCTTCGCGCGGCAGTAGCGGGTCCCATGAGTATCGCGTGCCGCCTGACTCTGGAACCGCGCAAAACACTCTATGTGGTTCGCGCGGGTTCGGATTATGTGATGCTCGCGGCATCCGATGCGGGCGTGCAATTTCTGCTTTCGCTTGATGCAGACGAGATCGAAAGCGCATTGGGCGAAACGGGGGAGAAGTGAACCGCGGCTTCTTGATAACCGGACTACTTCTTGCCGCGATCCCCGTACATGCTCAGACCCCGGGTGTTACAGATGTGCCGAACCCGGTAGTGATGGTCGTGGTGCTTGCTGCGCTGGGACTTGCGCCGTTTGTGCTGATGATGCTGACGTCGTTCCTTAAAATATCAGTCGTACTTTCGATTCTTCGTAATGCCATCGGCACGCAGCAGGTGCCTCCGAGCACGGTAATTACCGGGCTGGCGTTCATTCTCAGCATCTTTATCATGGCTCCGGTCGGACGGCAGATGTACGAAGCGGCCGGCACGGTTCCGAACACCCGCGATGTTTTCTCTGAAGCAAGCGTCAAGAGTCTTTTCAGCGCCGTGCAAACCGGGAAAGAGCCGTTGCGCAAATTTCTGGCCCGGCATAGTCACGAACCGGACCGCGTGCTGTTCATGGAGTTATCTGCGCGGCTCGAGAAGAGCAGCGGCGTGCAGAACCCGCAAGTCGGCAAAGATGATTTCCAAATTCTGATTCCGGCGTTTGCCACCAGCCAGTTGAAAGAAGCATTCCAAGTCGGATTCCTGGTGTTCGTGCCATTCCTGATCATTGACATGGTGGTGGCCAACGTTCTGCTGTCGATGGGCATGAGCATGTTATCGCCGGTCGTAATCTCGCTTCCGTTTAAGCTGCTGCTGTTTGTGCTGGTGGATGGCTGGTACCTGGTAGTGCGCGGCCTGGTGCTCAGTTACGCCTAGGGACTGTTATGAACGGCGAGATGATTATCCGCATCGCACGAGAAGGACTGCTCCTTGTACTGCTGATTTCAGCGGTGCCGATGCTGGCCAGCATGATAGTGGGACTTGTGATCAGCGTGTTTCAGGCAACTACGCAAATCCAGGAGCAAACGCTGAGTTACGTGCCCAAACTTGTCGCAGTCTTTTTGACGCTAGCGATTCTTGGTCCATGGATGCTCGCCCAGGCGCTGCGCTTCGCAAAAGTGATTCTGGAGAGCATTCAATACGTGAACTGACGGACCAGCATGTTGGGCACGCTCAAAGGCATTATCGAGAACCTTGGCCTCGGCTCGGATGTGAATGCCTTTTCGCTCGTGTTTGGGTTGGCGCTTGCGCGGATCGTCATGGCGGTCTCGCTGAGCCCGTTTTTTGGCGGAAATGCAGCTTCGGGCACGATCAAAATGGCTTTCGCCATGATGCTTACGTTGTTGCTGATGCCGGGATTGGCGCCGGGTGTGCTGGCGAGCGGCCTGAGTCCTTTGTTGTTCATTATTTTGCTTCTCAAAGAGCTTACGGTCGGCCTGACCATTGGAATTCTTTGCCAGTTGATCTTTTATGCGGTGCAGACAGCGGGCGCGCTGGTGGATACGGCTCGGGGAATGGATCAGCCGGGGCTCACGACCCCTCAACTGCAGAGCAACGCATCGGTGCTGGCGCAGATGAAATTTCAGATGGCGCTGGTTCTCTTTTTGACCGTCAACGGGCATCTTATCTACCTGCGAGGCTTAGCGCAGAGCTTCGAACACGTTCCGTTGCGCGGTTTCGTGCATTTCGATTCCGGCGCCGCAGTTGAGCGCGTAGCGGCTTTGAGCGGTCAACTTTTTGTTGTTGCTCTTCAACTGGCTGCTCCGGTTTTGGTAGCTCTGTTCCTGGTAGACGTTTGTTTTGCGGCGCTGGCGAAGATCGCGCCTCGCATGAATGTTTATGCGGAGAGTCAACCGGTCAAAGCGCTTGGCGGACTGGCGGTTCTGCTCCTTGCCATCGGCTTGATTGCAACAAGGATGCAAGAAGTGCTGGGGGCATTTCTCTCAGAGGTGTACAAATTTGTGTCCGGACTCGCATAAAGACGCAACAAGTGCCGGCTCGATCCGATAAGTGGGTGGCGTATTATGTCCGGCGAAAAGACCGAGCAGCCTACACCGAAACGGCTACGAGAAGCGCGCAAAAAAGGCCAGGTGGCGAAAAGCCAGGACCTGACCCAGGCGGTTTTGTTCCTAACCGCCGCAGGTGTCCTCGCTACCGGCGGGGGCGCCTATATTGCGGAGCTGCAGGCAGTATTGATGGAAATCTTTAATCCGAAGGTGCTGACGGGCATGCTGGCAAACGACGAGCTGATCCGTCGTATAGGACACGCCTGGGGTCGGGCGCTTTTGCTGATGGCTCCGTTGTTGGGCGCGCTGGTGATGGCCGCGGTCGCGATGAACTTCGTGCAGGTGCGTGCGCTGTTTTCCACGGAAATTATCAAGCCGAAGCCCGACAAGCTCAATCCCGTAAAAGGCTTCCAAAACCTTTTCTTGAAGGCGCGAACATACCTGGAGCTGCTGAAGATGCTGATCAAATTCGCGGTAATCTTCGCGATTGCCTACACCGGATTGAAGGGCTCGCTTCGCGATGTGGTTTTGACGGCGCGCGGAGATCTCCACACTACCGGCCGTATTGCTTCGGATCTGATGTTCGGGCTGTTGTTCAAAGTAGGCCTCGCGTTTCTTGTGCTCGGCGCAGCCGACTACATGCTGCAAAAACGGATGCACCTGAAGTCGTTGAAGATGAGCAAGTACGAAGTCCAAAAGGAATATAAGGACGACGAAGGTGACCCGCATATCAAGCATCTGCGCAAGCAACTGCACGAGCAGATGCTCGCGAATAACATGGTGGCCAAAGTACCTGCCGCTAATGCGGTGGTTGTCAATCCTACGCATATAGCGGTAGCAATTGAGTACAACGACGCCGCGATGAATGCGCCGGTTGTGACAGCGAAGGGCAAACTCCGGTTGGCGGAGCGCATCATCAGGCTCGCACGTGAGCATTATGTTCCGATCGTCCGGCAAATTGCGTTGGCGCACAGCCTGTACGAGGTTGAGGTTGGTGCAGAAATTCCGGAGGATCTGTACGGCGCAGTGGCGGAAGTCCTTAACTGGGTTTACACGCTTTCCGAGAGACAGTACGGAGGTGACGCAGCATGAAAGTGGACTATAAGCTGCCAGGCTTGCTGCCGGAAGCAGCGGTTGAGCCGGCGCAGGAACATGGAGAGGGCATTGCGGAGCCGTTTGGCGCGCAGCTTCAGCGATTGCGCGCGCCGCAGCTCACGGATTGGAGAGAGGTGCTGCGGCTGAATACGCCGGCCGCGGGCGCCATGAGCTTGGGTCCGCCTCCTGTCCCGTACGGAATGGAATCCCGCGATGGCGTTTCGCAACGCGCCTGGTGGCGCGCCATGTTGCACAAACACAGAGCTGTTTTCCAAAACAGCGCAAACGGTGCAGTGCCTGTGCAGCGCATGCTCGGTCTTTTGCAGGAGGCCCAAGGGCGCGAAGACGAGATATTCGCTCGCCATTTTACCGAGAGAGAGGACTGAGGAATGTCGATACTTTCGACGGCATGGTCGCAGGAAGAAATCTATTACATAGTTGAGCGTGCCTACGGGCTGTACCGGCAGGGAAGGTTGCGGGAGGCGGCGATTCTATTCGCGGGTGTGCGCATAGCCGACCCGGAGAATGCTTATTGTGAGGATGCGCTGTCGGCGATCCGCTCGATGCTCGGACAAAGACAACTTCCCACTCATTTGCCTCGATAACTTGGTCGGCTGGTAGAAAACAGACCAAACGAAAACACAGGAGAAATACAGATATGCCAGAAGCAGCTCTTTCGGTAGTAGCGGGGCCGGTGATCAGTTCATTGGTCCAGGATGTCATAGGAAGTGCCGGCGGATCAAACGGCGCGGGCGGTGACCTGTTTGGAAATCTTTTAAAGGGGTTCACGTCGGCCTTTTCGGGCTTGTTTGGAAGCGCCTCTTCTATGCTTGCGCCTCCCGCGCCGAGCGTGTACCCATACTCGACAGCGCAGATGTCGCCTGCTGTCTACAACGACCCGATTTCGTATACGCAGTCGGCGGCCGATCAATATTACCGCGGAGGCGTTACTGTACGCGATCACCGGCACCTTCCCGCGACGGAGTGGCTTCCGCCCAAGCCGGTTATCGGCACAGACCAGAACGCGCTCGACGATGCCGCCATTAGCAACGCACAAGGAGCGGCAGATCAGGCGGATGCCTTTGCAAGCCAAAATCCAAACAACCTCGCCGCGCAGAACGATGCGCAGAGAAAAGATCTGGCTTTGCAGAACCTGTTCGCGAGGATATCGGAAAAGAACAAGGAAAAAGCACAGATGCAGCACGAGGCGATTCAGGCGTCGGTGTTGAGCTAGCAAAGCAATCGAAGCAGACAAGGAGAACGAAAGAAATGCCAAAGGAAAACGGATTCAATCAGGGCAGCGGGCTCTCGAAGGATCAGCTCGACGCGATAGCGCTTCTCGGATTCCAATTCTACGAGCAGGGTAAAACGAGCGATGCCGAAACACTTTTCGAGGGTCTGGTCGCGCTCGATCCAAATCTCTATTACGGATACGCCGGCTTAGGAGCCATGGCGCTGCGTGACGAGAAGTTGGACGAGGCGGTCAGTTATCTGTCGCGCGCCGCAGCATTGCAGCCGAACGATCCGACGGTGTACGCGAACCTCGGCGAAGCATTGCTTCGCCAGGCGAAGTTCACCGAAGCGGCAAGCGAGTTCGACCAAGCCTTGAAGCTGGACCCGGACCAGCGCGATCCGGGCGCCAACCGGGCACGCGCGATCTTGCACGGCATGAATGTCGTGGTAAGCGAGATTCAACGCGTTGGTGCAGCTTAACTCATCTACAACCACCGGCATCCGCGCGGAAGGCCTGCCAGGCTCCGCGCGGATGCTTGTTCATGAGCAGACGCCGAGGTGATGGTGATACAGAAAGCGCAAGCGGAGATTAATCGCGTACGCGGTGAAATCCGGTCCGGCAATCTGCTGGAAGTGCTGACGCGCTTCAGCGATTTGATTCTGGTTGCCTGCATTGCCGCCATGATCGGCATGATGATCGTCCCACTGCCGACCTGGCTGCTGGATATTCTGCTCACTGTCAACATCACGATCGCGGTTACGATCCTGATGGTCTCGATTTATATCTCAAACGCGACGCAGATCGCTTCCTATCCGACGCTGCTGCTGATTACGACCTTGTACCGCCTGGCCCTTGACATTTCAGCTACGCGGCTCATTCTGCTGCAAGCCAATGCCGGCGAAGTCATTCGCTCCTTTGGGATGTTCGTTGTAGGTGGCAACTTCGTTGTCGGCGCCGTGATTTTTTTGATCATCACACTGGTGCAATTTATCGTCATCACCAAGGGCGCAGAGCGTGTAGCCGAGGTATCGGCCCGGTTTACGCTCGATGCCATGCCGGGCAAGCAGATGTCCATCGACGCGGACTTGCGTTCCGGAACCATCGATTCCGCGGAAGCTCGTCGCCGCAGAGAGTCGCTCTCGCGAGAATCCGCTTTTTACGGGGCGATGGACGGCGCGATGAAGTTCGTCAAAGGTGATGCAATCGCGGGCATTGTGATTACTCTGATCAACATCATCGGCGGCCTGGTCATCGGTGTGGCCATGCGCGATATGGACTTGATGAAAGCGGTCCAGACGTATTCAATTTTGACGATCGGTAACGGCCTCGTATCGCAGATTCCGGCGCTGCTGATTTCCATTTCCGCCGGAATGGTAGTGACGCGTGTCGCCTCGGAACGCGAGAACAGCAACCTCGGTAGAGATGTTGCTGGGCAAATCCTTGCACAACCCAAGGCAATCGCCGTGGCCGGAGGAATTCTGTTCGTCATGGCGCTGATTCCAGGTCTGCCGAAGATCCCTTTCTTTGTTCTTGCGATCATAACCGGCGGTACGGCCTTTGGATTGTTGAAAGCTATTCGACTGAAAGCGGGAAAGGCGCCCGCCGCCGTGCAAGCGACTGCCGATCCGGAGCTCACAGTCACGGTTCCGCTTGTACTTGAGTTGAGTGACAGTCTGACGCCATTCGTTAATACCGGAACTGCGGAAGGCCGGACGTTTACCCAAATGTTCAGCGAAGTGCGGAATGCGCTCTACTATCAAACCGGCGTCATCTTTCCGCCCGTGCAGATCCGGGGCAATCAGCCCCACCCTGCGGGTGTTTACAAGATTTGGATGAACGAAGTACCTGTCGCGACCGGACAGATTCAGGTTGATGCCGCCCTGGTCAACGGCACAGCTGCGAATATTGGCATATTCGGAATTGCCGGCAAGGACACAAAAAATCCGGCTGATGAATCACCGGCGGCCTGGATTACGAAATCCGATGTACAGCGTGCGCGCAGGGCCGGTCTGCAGGTATGGGAGACTCACGAAATTCTGCTGATGCATCTAACGCAGTTCCTGCGCAGGCACGCCCGCGACTTCATCGGCCTGCAGGAAGTGCAGTGGATGGTGAACCGCGTCAAAGCGTATTACCCTGCCCTCGTGGACGAAGTCGTCCCGAAACCAGTGTCGCTCCAGCAACTCACGGAAATTCTACAGAGGCTCGCGGAGGAAGGAGTGACGATCCGCGATCTGAAATCCATTCTGCAGGCCTTGAGCGAATCCGGCCGTCTGGATCAGGATTCAGCCTCGCGTGCCGAGCGCGTTCGTGTTGCGATGCGCCACAAGCTCTGTTTCCATCTCTCGGGCGGCAGCCCGACTCTGTTCGTCTATCAACTTGATCCGGAGATCGAAGAAGCCTTTCGAAACTCAGTGCGGCAAGGGCCGGCGGGGCCGCACCTTGCGATGGACCCCGATTCGGTGCAGCGAGTGTTCGCAGCGGCAGATGCTCACCTGGCAAATCTGCCGGCAACGGCACAGCGGCCGGTGATTCTCACTGACAACGATATCCGCCGATTTGTGTACCGGCTGCTGAGTTTCCATCTTCCCGAGATTTCAGTCATCAGCTACGACCAGCTCACGCAGCAAATTTCCGTACAGCCGCTCGGCGTGATTGGCTTCCCGGAAATCGACGAGGAAGGCGGCGGTGAAGCCCTAAAGCTCGAACCGTCGCTTCGGTGAATATGCCTCAAGATCGAGAACCAGGAACACGCGCTCGGCACCGGCCGCAAAACCGTTGCCACGCAGCAGACGGTCCGCGAGGCTGCCGGTTACGACATGCGTTGCGCACAATGGCGCAGGGTACTTCGCCAGATGAGCGAGCAAGCGCTGTGCAGCCCATTCTGCTTGCGGCTCAAATTCGAGCGCGACGATGCTGGTTTCACCGGTCACGCGGGTCACGGCCATCCATGCCACGAGGTGTTCGCTATGCCGGATGCCTGTAATCTCCAGAAACGGCGCCGCGCTTTCAAGAAAGCTTGCTCGCGCAACCCAGGGGCGCTCCCAGACCTTGCAGCGCTGCTGAAAATCGAAAATCGCGGCGATATCCAAATGCGTAACGCCGTCGCCATTGCCTGGGGGAGTTGTATCAGTGCGCAGCTCAACCAATCGCTGATGCTCGCGATAGCCCAGCTTGCGATAAATCGCAAACGGCGAATCGAGGGTTGCAACCCCATACGTCTTGCGGATTCCGCGCCGCTTCATCTCGCCGAGGTAGCTGTATCCCAGGCGCATCGAAAGTGTACCGTTGCGGAATTCAGGCAGGACGCCCCAGTAGTACGACAAAGCCTCTGCGCCGCGCCGATCGACGCAATTCAGCAACACGCCCGCGGGCCGCGAACCGGCGCACGCGAGATAGGACGAGTCGTAAGAAAAATTCCAGAACCGGCTGAGACTAAGATAACCCGCGAAATCGAGATGAAACGCAAAAGAATGATCGGCGGACGATTCATTCATTATCTTTACAACCGCCGGAAGGTCGGCCAGGCGGATTGCCTTGAGTTCTGTCATCGCAAAGTACCGACTCTCACGATGCGAAAGTTGAACATTTATTAGGAGAAAACACCATGAAGCAGGAAACTGGCGTAAAGACAACCATGGAGATGGCCGAAATGCGCTGGCGCCGTTATCCGCACATTGATGCCGCATTAGAAACCGCGAAACCCGCGCTGCTGGCGAATATCCAGCAGACGCAGAGCAAAATCGACCGGATTCTTCAGCATGGAAACGAGCGCGAGAAGGAAAGGGCGCGTGCCGCGCAGCTTGCCTACTTGCGTGCGCTCGCCGTTTACCAGGATTTAGTGAACTTGCGAGATACATCGCGCGACACGGCTAGCAACAAGCGCACGGAATCGGCGATAACCGGGTAGGAGCCCTTATGGGACTGAATGTCGATAACAACACAAAAACCGGTTCGACCGCGAATGATGCGCTGAACCAGATCAAGCCGAGCAAAGGCGATGTGTTCAAGAGCGTTCTTGGCTCGGTTGCGCGAGGTGCGGCGAACATCTTGCTTCCGGGTCTCGGGGGTGTCATTGGCGGAGGGATTTCCTCGCAGTTGCTGGGGTCGGCGATGCCTGGGCTGGGCACCGATGTGACGCAGTACTTGGCGCTCCAAAGGCAGATGCAGCAGGAGCAGATCACATTTGAGACGATGTCTACTGTCCTGAAGATCCGGGCCGATTCGGAGATGTCTTCGATTCACAACATGGTCCTCAAATAGAGAGATTCGATCATGGCCTGGAACATAAATCCCTCAAGAGAAGAGGTCGCCTTCCTCATGGAAGCCGGATTCCTGTTGCGCGACCTTCGAAAATACGAAGAGGCGCGTGAGGTTTTTCGTGGAGTGCGCGCGCTGGCGCCCAAAAGCGAGGTGCCCGAAGTTGCACTGGGCAGCGTTGCCTTTCAGCAGGGTGACTTTGAAGGCGCCGGCAGGCACTATCGGCGCGCCCTCGAGCTCAACCGGAGCAGCGCCTGGGCGTATGCTTATCTCGGCGAGCTTGCTCTTTTCGAAATGAGCAAGGAACAAGCACGCGGATACTTCAAAACTGCAATCGATCTCGACCCGCGCGGTGATCACGGTAAACTGGCCCGCGCACTGATGGAATTCGCGGACGCAGTCACGTTTTCATAGAAAGAGCGGACTGCTATGGAGATCAATCGCACCGGGTCACGAAACTCCCCTGTTGAGAACTCGACTCAGAAGGCGGAACAGAATTCGTCGGGATTCAGGAATTCTGCGGCCCAGGCGATTGGTTCGGATTCGGACGTGCAGCCCACCGGTGTGCCGGCAGGGATCACTCGGGCAGAACTGGCGGATGCGAACAAGAACGAAGAAATTCTTAGGCGCTCCTTCGGCGAGATGATCGACGATGCCAGCCGTGAGCTGGGCCTTTCGATTTCCGGCACACAGAAACAGGGGTTGCTTGAATTCCTGGGGAATGACCCGGTCATGCGCGGTAAGCTGCTGAACTATTTGGAACAGAGTATAGAGTAATGTGGAACTCCTGATCTCTTCGCGTTCCCATGAGACTGGAGCGGTGAATACCGCGCGCTGCGATCCGAACGGCGGGTTAACGCTCGGCCGCGGTCCCGATAGTCTTCTGCGGCTTGATGGAACCGGCATTTCGAGGGAGCACTTGAGAGTTCACGCCGAGAGCGGAGCGCTCTTCGTTACTGATCTGAGCAGTAACGGAACATGGCTGAATGCGCACCGGCTAACGCGTGGTGAGCCGCATCCGATAACCTCAGCCGACGAGATCAGGATCCCGGGCTTTGAGATTCATATTGAAACTCAAACGCTCGTTCCAACAATCCCATCCCAACCAGCCCCGGCACCTCTACCTCGCAGCGGCCCGCGTGCTCTTATAGGTAAACTCGGCGTTTCGCTCTCCGGTGGTGAAACATTGCTGGTGATGCTTGCGCTTGGCACTCTCACGGTAGTAGTTCTTTATTTAATAGCCGGGTAGATACGACATTCGAACCATTACCTGAACATTGTTTCAAAGCGTGACAGGTACCCAGTAAACTGGGAGGGCATGCGAATTCTGGCGGCTGAAACCGCTCTCCCGCCGCATTATTACTCGCAGCGTGAACTGCTCGCCGCCTTCCGCAAACACTGGGGCCCACGTCTGGACCGTTTTGACGTTCTGGAAAAGTTACACGCGGCGGCCCAGGTGGACGGGCGTTACCTGGCGCTGCCTATTGATTCCTATCCGCTCTCGGGTTGGGGTGAAGCAAACGACCGTTGGATCGAGGCCGCTTTGCAGCTCGGTGAAAACGCAATCTGCCGCGCTCTTAGCTCGGCGGGAATCGCGCCCGAACAGATCGGTGCGTTTCTGTTCGTCTCGATCACCGGCATTGCCAGTCCATCAATCGAAGCGCGGCTCATCAATCGTATGCACCTCAGCACGCGGATGAAGCGCATGCCGATTTTCGGACTTGGCTGCGTGGCCGGAGCCGCCGGTATCGCTCGCGCGGCCGATTACGTCCGTGCCTTTCCGAACGAAGCGTGCCTGTTGCTCTCGGTTGAGCTCTGCTCGCTCACCGTGCAGCCGGATGACTTTTCGCCTGCGAACCTGGTCTCGACCGGACTCTTCGGTGACGGCGCCGCTGCTGTCGTCATCGCGGGCAGCGAACTGGCGCCTGCTTCTGCTCCTGCTATCGTCGCCACTCGCTCCAATTTTTATCCCGATACCGAGCGCGTGATGGGCTGGGATATCTCCGAGAAAGGGTTCAAAATCGTGCTTTCGCGCGACGTGCCCGATGTGGTCCGCGCGCGTCTCGGGCATGATGTGGACGAATTCCTGGAAGATGAGGGCTTGCAGCGGGACGACATCCGGAGCTGGGTTATTCACACCGGCGGCCCGAAGGTACTGGAGGCTACGGCGCACGCACTTGCGCTCAAAAATGGCGCTTTAGATGCGTCCTGGGAGTGCCTTCGGAGAACGGGGAACTTGTCTTCGGCCTCCGTCTTATTTGTGCTTGAAGAGGTGATGAAGAAGCGACGTCCGGCGGAAGAGACATGGGGCATTCTAGCCGCCATGGGGCCTGGATTTTGCTCGGAACTCGTGCTTCTGCGCTGGTAAAACAGGACCTATTGACATTCTATACGTGGGCGCGTACACTACCTATAGTTATTCGATAGGACGCCATGCCGGCCCAGCCATCCAATCTGCTCCAGGGAACTCTCGATCTGCTTATCTTAAAGGCGCTCGCGCTGGAGGAGCTTCACGGCCTTGGAATTTCACGCCGGATCGGCCAGCTCACCGGAGGTGCATTCGATGTGAAGCCCGGCTCGCTGTTTCCTGCCCTCCACCGTATGGAGCAAGCGGGCTGGCTGGTTTCGTCGTGGGGCGAATCGGAAAACAACCGCCGTGCCCGCTACTACCGGTTAACGCGATCCGGCCGAAAACAACTGGGTATTGAGCGTGAGCAATGGGACCGCGTCGCAGTGGCTATCGCGTCGGCTCTCGCAGCCAACTGAATAGAACCGTCCATGTTGTCTCTCCCGTTCCTTTGGCGCACTCTCTTCCGCCGCCGCGAATTCGAACGCAACCTTGATGAAGAACTCGCTGCATACGCGGATCTGCTCACTGAAGAAAAGGTAGCGCGCGGCATGAGTTCAGAGGCGGCTCGTCGCAGCGCTCTGCTGGAAATTGGCGGTGCCGAGCAGGTGAAAGAGAGCGTGCGCGATAGCCGGTTCGGTCACTTCTTCGATTCCGCATGGAAAGATGTCGAGCAGTCGCTGCGTGCCTTGCGCAGGTCGCCCGGCGCTTCCGCGCTCGCGATCGGCACATTTGGTCTGGGCCTTGGCGCTGCGACCCTGATCTTCAGCGTCTTCTATTCCGTTCTGCTTGCGCCCATGCCGTTTTTCGAGCCCGAACGCCTCGTTCAGCTTTGGGAAACGCGCGCCGGAACCGAATTCCAGCAAGCGTCGTTCAACCGCATGAATTTCTGGGATGTGCGTACGCAGAGCCGCAGCTTCCGGAATATGGCCGCCTTTATCGGCGGAGATATCAACCTGACCGGCAGCGGCGATCCGCAACATCTCTCTGCGGCTCGCGTTTCGGCTGATTTTTTTCGCACGCTTGGTGTAACGCCGATTCGTGGGCATGATTTCGATCGATCGGCCGATCAACCCGGGCACAATAATGCGGTCGTACTGCTCTCGGCAAAGTTCTGGAGAACCCGGTTTCAATCCTCGAGCGCTGCGCTCGGCAAGATGCTGCGGCTCGATGGCTCGTCCTATGTCGTAATCGGCATCGTACCGGAGGGCGAACCCTGGCTGAATGCGGCAGATGTCTTCCTGCCTCTCGTTTACGATGCGAAGAGCGACCGGCACGGCTTTGAAGCTGCGGTAGTCGCCCGTCTGAACCCCGGCACCACGCTTGCAGTCGCTCAGGCCGAACTTTCCCGTATCGCGCGCGGGCTTTCCCAAACCTGGCGCGAGGACACGGGCATGGGCATCCTTGTCTCTCCCTCAGCGGCGTGGGGTGCGCGTCCTGCGGTGCGCCGCGGCCTCTGGGTTCTGCTCGGCGCAGTGGC
>DATBGM010000106.1:0-31655 GCA_036557945.1 Bryobacteraceae bacterium
AATTGACACGCGCGCCGCTCGAGAGGTTGCCGCACGTTTATAGCGATGATGTCGCTCTGCACACCACTTCACATCGTGCAGTTATTGCGGGCCGGAAAAATCAATGCGGCTGCCGAGTGGCTGAAAACAAAGCAAGAGAGCGCGGAGTATTGGCGCGCTGCCGGAATCTTCCATGCATGGCGACACGACTGGCAGGCAACTCAGCTAGTTTTTCAACGGGCGCTCGACTCCCGGGCGCCCGATGCGATCTGGTGGTGCGATCTGGGCTTGGCGCTCATCGGCTCCGGTGCGGCGGAGCAAGCGCTCGAAGCACTCAAAAAATCGCTCGCGCTCGAAGAATCCGCCCGTACCCTCGTTCACTCCGGCGAGACACTTGAACTCCTGGCGCGCGATGCCGAAGCTCATGACCGATTCGCCCGCGCAGCCGAGCTCGATCCCGAATTTGCGGATGCAGAAGAAGGCCTCTTGCGCGCCTGCTGCAAACTAGGGCGAGACGATCAGGCGCTTCCGCATGCCAAACGCCACGCGCGCTTGCGGCGCTTCGATGCGCGCTCGCTGCAGCTTTTGGCAGACACGCAGTTCTCCTCCTCGAATCTGCAGACGTGCCTGCGGACCTACCGGCGGGCCATAAGAACGGATCCCGAATCGCCCGCCATCCGTTCTGCATATCTCTTCGCGGCAATTCACGATCTGCGCCAAACTCCGGCATCGCTACGAGCCATGCATGAAGAGTGGTTCCGGCGCCACGCGCCCGATCGCGAAGCACACGAGTTTCCGAACGGCGCCCGCGAAAAACTGCGCATCGGCTACGTCTCGATCGAGTTCCGCTCGTCGCCGACCGAGTATTTTCTTTTGCCGCTGCTCGAGGCTCACGACCGCGAGCAGTTCGAGATCTATTGCTATCATTTCTGGCGCTCGAACGATGCCGTTACCGATAAATACAAACAAGCCTCTACGCACTGGCGCGACATCGCAACCGCAAGCGAAGACGAAATGCTACGCACGATGCGGCAGGATGAGCTCGATATTCTGATAGACGCCTCGGGGCATTTTGCGCCGCGCCTGATGAGCGCACTTGCACGCCGCGCGGCGCCGGTGCAGGTTGCGCTGCCCATTTACCCGGCGACGAGGGGCTGCCCGGAGATGGACTACATTTTGAGCGACCGCTGGACGACGCCCGACGGTGCAGCAGAGGCGCAGTATGTGGAACACGTCTGGCGAATTCCCGCTGGTTATGTCGTGTATGCGCCTCCGCCCGATGCCCCGGAAGCGTGCGAGCTACCGGCACAGGCGAACGGCTACATCACTTTCGGATTGTTTCAGCGTCCGGCGAAATTCAACGACGAGTTATGGCGCGCCGCCGGCGCAATTCTGCAGAGGACACCCGGATCGCATCTGCTCGTGCATCACGGAACACGCGATCTGGACGAACCGGAGAGCGGTACGCGCGCCCGCATCAGGCAGATCCTCGCGGCCCACGGCGTGGCAAAGGAGCGAATCGATTTTGCCGGCAGGCGCGAGATCCGCCAGCATATGGAAACCGTCGCGCAAGCCGACATCGCACTCGACACGTTCCCCTACAGCGGCCATACGACCACCGGGGATGCGCTCTGGATGGGCGTGCCGGTGGTGACCTTCGCCGGGGGGACTCACGCCAGCCGCGTGAGCTGTGGTCTCGTCGCGCGCATCGGTTTGGACGATTGGGTCGCGAGCTCGCTCGAAGAGTATGTCGAAATTGCCGTGGCAAAGGCGCAGGATCGGGGCGCACTCGGCGCGCTGCGAAGCGAATTGCGCCGGCGCATGGCGAATTCTTCCGTCTGCCAGGCCCGGCTCGTCGTGCGCGAGTTGGAAGAAGCGTATCGCGCGATGCGCGCGGCGGCTACTCGGGCCGTTTGACCTTGTCGCCGACTTTGGGCGTATCCGATCCCGTGAATTTGCCCGATGCAGAACCGGCATCCACGCTCGTTACGGTGACGAAACCGACCGGCGCTTCGATCGTCCGCAGCGGCTTGCCGGTAGCCGGATCTTTGATGGTGCGGCTGACACGTGTGATAGCGAGCTTGTCGCCAACCTTCACGCCTGCCGACGAACCGACGTTCACGATAAGATCGCTGCCGGTCGCATCCGCCACCAGGCCATCCAGCGGCGGAAGCGCCGCGGCTTTGGGAGCTTCCGGAGCCGGCAAGGTGGCCGCCTTCGCATCGAGATTGCTTGCGAGCTGAGCGACCGACTGCTTGACTGCTTCGCCGAGAATTGTCTGGCCGAAGTTGCTGCTGCCCATATCGAGATGCCCGCCGCCGCCGGTCCAACCGGATGCTCCGCCGCCCAGCATATTAGTGGACGAGCGGTTCGATTCACCGTGCCCGGTAGTCGAGGCGAGAATTTCGCCGGTATTCACGTCAACGATCCGAGCCGTAACTTCGACGACGGCCTTCGCTTTTTTCAGACCGAGGCCGCCGAGTCCGTAGGTGCCCCAGTGGCCGCCCACGCCGCCTGCGCCGAAGTTCTTATCATCACGGCCGAACTGGGTGACGTCGCCGACGATGATGGTATCGGCCCCCAGCAGAGCGCCAATTTTGGCCGCGGTTGCCGTATTGGCGCGGTCGCTGTTCGAGAAATTCTGTTCTTTGAGAATCTTATCGAGTGCGCTGCGCTCGATGACGCGATAACTGCCGTCATTGACAAGCTGATTGATCAGCAGATCGCTGATGCCTTTCCCTACATCCTGATTCGAGCCGAAGATGGCCTGAACGCTGGTAAGCACGGTGCCGTAGCCAAAATCGAGCACCGCCACGCGATGCTTAGCCGGTTGAGCAAACGACGGCAGTCCGGCAATCAGAGACATAACGAGAGTGGAAACAAGTTTGCGCATACGAGGTTATTTGTTAAAGAATTTTTCGAGAGTGGAAATTTCTTTTTCGGCCAGATCCATGTGGCGGTGCAAGGCGGCGAGATTCTTTTCCGCTATATCGGACTCGGCAGCATGCAGGTATGCATTCATGCGCGAGTAAGCACCCGCCATATCCTGGCGAAGCCCGAGGCCGTCGGCGGCCTGCTGCTGTTGCAGACGCTCGACGCTGCCGGCCACGGCGCTGGCGCGTGAGTTCAGTTTGATGAGTTCATCCTGCGCGTTTTCGATCTCTTCATTGGAAGGGCCGGCCGGTTCAGCCGGTTGCACGGATGTAGCGAGCGGCATAGCGGCTGGCGGTTGCTGGGCCGGCGTTTGCTCCTCCGCCAAAGGCGGGTACGAGGCCGCACGGCGCGCAGGCGCGCTCTTTGCTACCTGAAGTGGTTTGGCCGGGGGCTCCGCGCGTTCGCCGGCGGACGGTGCAGGAGCAGATGCCGGCGTCGCAGCCGCTGTCGCAGCAGGTTGCTGTTGCGCCGAGTCGACTTTCGCGCTACCGGCAGCAGGCGGCGTTGCAGCCGTTTGCGCGGCGCTTCGTGGCACGGCTCCCTTCGATCCGGCACTGCTTTTGAAGAAGCGCGGACCGACGGTCAAAGCGGCGATGAATACGACAACCACCGCCAGCGCGCCCGCCACGACCCAAAGTGTTCGGTTCGGTTTGCGCGAGATAACCTGCTGCATACCGGCGGTGGACGGCGGCGGAACGGAGCGAACGGACTGAGAAACGGGTGCCGCTTGCGAAACGCGATCGGCGGTGTGTGCGGCCGGCATCGGCGCAGTCATCACAGCCGTAGCGGAGACCGACTGCAGCGCCTTGGCGAACGCCTCGGCGCTCTGAAAACGGCCGGCCGGATCTTTCGACATGGCCATCAGCACCAGATCGTTCAGCGCCTGCGGTACCTGCGGATTGATCGCAACCGGGGACTGCGGATTTTCGTTCAGATGCTGATTGAGCAGCTCGAAGGTGTTATCCGCCTGGAACGGACGCCGGCCGGTCAGTAATTCGTAAAGCACGACGCCGACAGAATAAATGTCAGAGCGCCCATCCACCGCGCCGCCGCGAACTTGCTCGGGCGACATGTAATAAAAGGAGCCGAACGTCGACCCAGGCTGCGTCATCTGGTTTTCGGACGCCGATTTGGCAATGCCGAAGTCCATGAGCTTGACGTTGCCGCGTGCCGTCACCATGATATTCGCCGGCTTGATATCACGATGGACCACACCGCGCCCGTGCGCATAACTCAATGCGGAAAGCACCTGCAAGACGATTGGAACCACTTCGCTTGCGGGCATGGCACCGCCGCGCGCGAGCTTGTCGAGGGTTGATCCTTCGACAAACTCCATCAGCATCAACTGCTCACCGTTAAACTGAAACGCGGTGCGAAGCTGCGCGATGTTCGGGTGATCGAAAGCGGCCAGCGTGCGGATTTCGGCGCTGAACCGGGCCGAAAAATCCGGCTCGGCCATCATTGCGGGCTGCAGCGCCTTCAGCGCCTCCACGCGGTTGGAAATCACGTTGCGCACGCGATACACGTGGCCCATTCCGCCGGAGCCGATGGCTTCTAAAATTTCGTAATCGCCGACAACCTGGCCTGCTTCAAAGCCCAAAAGAACTCCCCCGACCGGAAAATCGTGACGGGTCCCCGCACGGCAACGATATTGAACGGAGGGCACACCGCCGCTCCATCCTCCCGAAAGCTAGGTCGAGTATATATCCCGAAAACGGAAACTCCAAATATTCCCTTGCACGTTTGGTACCGGGACTCCGACAACCGCAAGCTGGTATGAAATGCAACTAACAAACAGGAATCTATGAGGAGTGGAAAGTGTACCCCGCCTTGTCATCCTCTAACCCCGTGGGAGCTGAATTCAATCGTGCAGATAAAGGAACGAGATTTCGCGTGTGGGCGCCACAACGCCGCTCGGTGCGGGTGGTGTTCGAAGACGGCGGCGAGGAATTGCCGCTCGCGCGGGAAACGGGCGGCTACTTCTCGGCTGTTGCATCGCAGGTAGAGCCGGGGGCACGCTACAAGTTCCGGCTCGAAGATGAACGGCCCTGTCCGGATCCCGCCTCGCGCTTCCAGCCGCAGGGGCCGCATGGATTTTCCGAAGTGGTCGATCCGCAGGCGTTCACCTGGCACGATGCCGGCTGGCCCGGGATCAAGCTGCACGGGCAAGTGGTGTACGAGCTTCACGTCGGTACTTTCACGAGAGAGGGAACCTGGCACGGCGCAACCGAAAAGTTGGAATACTTGCATAAAACCGGCATTACCCTCGTGGAGGTCATGCCGGTCGCGCAATTTTCGGGCCGCTTCAACTGGGGCTACGACGGCGTCCAGCCATTTGCGCCGGCGTCTGTCTATGGCGCGCCGGATGATATGCGCGCGTTCGTCGACCGCGCACACAGCTTAGGACTCGGAGTGATTCTGGACGTTGTGTACAATCACCTCGGGCCGGATGGAAATTATCTGCCGAATTTCTCTCCGTTTTATCTCAGCAAAAAGCATAAGACAGACTGGGGCGCCGGGATCAATTTCGATGGCGAAGAATGCGGCCCGGTGCGCGAGTTCTTTTGCGCGAACGCTGCGTACTGGATTCGCGAATTTCATCTCGACGGCTTGCGCTTGGATGCGACGCAGGACATTCACGACGATTCGCCGCGCCATATTCTGGCCGCGATCGTGGAAGAGGCGCGGCGTGCGGCGGGTGAGCGCTCGATTGTTGTGATCGGCGAAAATGAGCCGCAGAATACAGTTCTGATCCGTCCGCCGGAGCAGGGCGGCTATGGGCTTGATGCCTTGTGGAATGACGATTTTCACCACTCCGCCATGATTGCGCTAACCGGAAAAGCGGAAGCATACTACTCGGATTACCGGGGTAACGCGCAGGAATTCGTTTCGGCTATGAAATACGGCTACTTGTTTCAGGGTCAATGGTACAGGTGGCAAAAGAAACGGCGCGGAACGCCGGCTTTAGGCTTACCGCGCGCGGCCATGGTCACGTTTATACAAAATCACGATCAGGTTGCAAATTCCGCGCGCGGGCAGCGTGTGCATAAGTTGAGCGCACCGGGCGTGTTGCGCGCGTTGACTGCTGTCACGCTGCTCGGTCCGGGCACGCCTATGCTGTTTCAAGGACAGGAATTTGCAGCTTCGAGCCGGTTCCTTTTCTTTGCAGATCACAAACCCGAACTGGCTGCGCGCATACGCCAAGGCCGGCGTGAGTTTCTCGATCAATGGCGAACGCTGCGCATGCACGAAATGGACAACCAGCTCCCCGATCCGTGCTCGGAGGATACGTTCCGCTGCTCCAAGCTTGATTTTTCGGAAGTGACCGCGCACGCCGAAGCCTATGCTCTGCACCGCGACCTGCTTGCGCTGCGGCGGCGCGATACGGTCATCGCGCGGCAGGGAGAAGATGGTATAGACGGTGCTGTGTTATCGAACGACGCTTTTGTGCTGCGCTATTTCTCGCCGGAATTTGCGAACGACCGGTTACTGGTCGTCAACCTGGGCGCAGATCTTACGTATGATCCATCTCCTGAGCCGCTGCTCGCCCCTCCTCGAGACAGACGATGGGCAATACTTTGGTCTTCAGACGATGTGCGCTATGGAGGGAACGGTACGGCGTCGCTCGATGGCTGCGTTGATCATTGCGAAAACTGGAAACTGCCGGGGCGCGCGGCCGTTCTCTTGCACCCGGTGAAATTGTCTTCGGATGAATAATATATATACGCACAAAGCCGGCGCGCCGCTGAGCGACGACGAGCAGCGCCACCTCCTCGAAACAGAATGGCTGGTGACGAACGGGCTGGGCGGCTATGCGTCCGGCACAATCGGTGGAACGCTCACGCGGGTTTTCCACGGCTACTTGATTGCTGCACTGCCGGCGCCGCTCGGCCGCAGCATGATGTTGAATGACGTGCTCGAGCTAGCGGTATTGGAAGACGGACGCGTCATCCCATTGAACGGGCTTGCCACCGAAGGCGGCGAGTATCTGCACAACCAGCAATACCTGACCTCCTTCCAGCTCGATGCGGGGTTGCCGATCTGGACCTACGAAATCGATGGCAGCATAATTGAGAAACGTGTCGTGCTGCCGCACCGGCAGAACACCGCGTTCCTGAATTACCGGCTGACCGGCGGACGCCCCATCAAATTGCAGTTGCGCGCGGCCGTGAACATGCGCGAGCATGAAGCGCCGGTAAATTCGAAGATTGAGCCGTATGTCTTCGCCGTACGCGATCACAATTATGAGCTCAAAGCCCCCGGCGACTTTCCACCGTTGCGCCTGCAGTTGCTCGGCCGGGCGGGAGCCGTCACCATCGATCCGCACGAAATTCACGATGTCACATACGAAGTCGAGCGCAGCCGTGGATACACCTGGCGCGGCAATCTCTGGAGTCCGGGCTACTGGACGGTAGAGATCGACGGCAGCCACGATGCGACCATCGTCGCCTCCACAGAAAGCTGGGAGATTCTCTCCGCGCTGACGCCGCGGGCGGCCTGGGATGCCGAGCACGAGCGGAAGCGGCGGCTGCTGCTCGAAACGCAAAGCGAAACGTGTGACAGCTTATGCCGCGAACTGATCTGGGCGGCGGATCAGTTTTTGTTCAGCCCGGTAGGCCGGCAGGCAGACACGGCACGAGCGCGCGCGGCCGGAGACGAGATTCGCTCCGTGATTGCCGGCTACCATTGGTTTACCGACTGGGGCCGTGACACCATGATCAGTCTGGAAGGGCTCACACTTACCACCGGTCGCACCTGGGAAGCAAGCTGCATTATACGGACGTTCGCACACTACATCCGCGACGGGCTCATCCCAAACATGTTTCCCGAAGGCAAGACAAACGGCCTGTACCACACAGCCGACGCCACGCTTTGGTTCTTCCATGCCCTCGGGCGTTACCTCGAGCGGACCAATGACCGCCATCTGCTCGTGCAGTTGCTGCCGCAGCTGCTCGATATCGTGGGCCATCATCTGCGCGGAACCCGCTTTAACATCCACGTCGATCCGAAAGATGGCCTCCTCTCACAAGGCGCAGAAGGTTACCAGCTCACCTGGATGGATGCCAAGGTGAACGATTGGGTGGTGACGCCGCGTCGCGGAAAAGCGGTGGAGATCAACGCGCTCTGGTATAACGCGCTGCGGCTGCTGGAGAAATGGCTGCGGCAGAACCAGCGCGACGATGAAGCGAACGGAATCGCCGAACACGCCGCGAAAGCGCAGCGCTCGTTCAACGAAAGATTCTGGTATGCCGCAGGCGGCTATCTTTATGATGTCGTGGATGGCGAGAACGGGCAGAATGATGAGCAGTGCAGGCCCAACCAGGTGTTTGCAATTTCACTCGATTATCCGGTGCTCGATCAGGCGCGCTGGACGCCGGTACTGAACGTAGTAAAGGAACGTTTGCTTACGCCTGTCGGGCTGCGTTCGCTTGCGCCCGGCGAAAAGGACTACAAGCCCCGATATGACGGCGACCTGCGCTCGCGTGATGCCGCCTACCATCAGGGCACGGTTTGGGCATGGCTGATCGGGCCATTCATTGATGCGTGGCTGCGCGTACATCCGCGCGATTATGAGGGAGCACGCGGCTTTTTAGCTGGTTTTCACAGCGCCTTGCGCAGTGCTTGCGCGGGTTCAATCAGTGAAGTTTTCGATGCCGAGCCGCCGTTTACCCCGCGGGGCTGCTGTGCCCAAGCCTGGAGCGTGGCGGAGGTGCTGCGCAGCTTCATGAAAACGGCAGACGCGCGCGAAGGCATTGAAAAAACCGAAGGCCGGTCGGTGCTGGTCGCCTAAGCAAATCCGTTCCTGACGCAGTTATCGGGCGGCAATTCTGTCGGCGGACCACGCTATAAAGACAAAAGCATGACAGACATAGCCTTTCTTTTTCCAGGCCAGGGCTCGCAGTATGCCGGCATGGGGAAATTACTCGCCGAAGCGTTTCCGGAAGCACGGCGGGCTTTCGAAGAAGCTGACCAGGTGCTTGATTTTCCGCTTTCACGGCTCTGTTTTGAAGGTCCGGAAGAGGAGCTCAAGAAAACCGAGAATACGCAGCCCGCGCTGCTGGCTGTCGCCATTGCAGCGTACCGCGTGCTGGCCGGGCGTAATTACCAACCGAAGCTCGTGGCCGGGCACAGTCTGGGCGAATATTCGGCGCTGGTGGCCGCAGGCAGCCTCGCTTTTGCCGATGCGCTGCGGCTGGTTCACAAGCGCGGCCGCTACATGCAGGAGGCCGTGCCGCAAGGGGTAGGAGCAATGGCGGCGCTTTTAAAGTTGCCCGAAGGCAAACTCGACCAGGTTTTGGAAGAGGCGGCACAGGGCGAAATCGTCACCGCGGCCAATCTGAATTCGCCGGAACAGGTTGTAATCGCCGGGCATGCGGGAGCCGTCGAACGGGCTATGAACCTGGCCAAAGCCGCCGGAGCGCGCCGGGCAGTTCGTTTGGCAGTAAGCGCTCCTTTTCACTGTCCGCTGATGAAACCGGCCCAGGAACGTCTTGCGGCCGATCTGGAAATCGCTGATTTCGCTGACTTGAGAGTTCCCCTTATCAATAACTGGCAGGCCGCAGCCGTTACCACGGGGGCCGATGCGCGACGCGGGCTTTATAAACAGATTCCCAATCCGGTACGCTGGACTGAGAGCATTCGCGCGCTGGCCCGCAGCGGAGTTCGGGGTTTTGTTGAGGTTGGTCCCGGATCGGTACTGGTAGGACTCGTCCGGACCATAGAACCTGCTCTCGAGGGAATAAAATTCGGCGAACCTGCCGATATGGAAAAGGTAGAAGGTCTGTTTTCGAAATGAGTCTGAAAGTTGTTCACAGGAGGCCTGTTTGAGGAGATTTCTTGCCCTGACTTTTATTTTGGGGTGCTGTCTCGCCTCCGGGCAGGATGTCGACACAGGCGGAGAAGCACCGAATATGATAACGAGTTTGGCCGGCCAGTTCTTTTCGGGCGACTTCGTCAATTACAACGTGTTCTTGAACGGTATCTACGACTCAAGAAATCAAACACTGCAAACCGGCAACGTAAATGCTGGAGGGATCGGTGTCGGCGGCGGGGTCGCCCTCTCGAAGAATTTCGAACGTTCGACCATTTCGTTGAATTATCGCGGCGAGTACCGCTACTATGCGTCAGGATTTGAGGGAAGCGGCACCAACCAGTATCTCAGCCTGCTCTACAGTTATCGTTTCAGTCCACGCTGGTCGCTTTCTTTTGATGCAACCGGCGGGATTATCTTTTACGACAGTCCGTACTACAATTCGGTGCCCGGCGGGGGGGTCGTAACAAACCCGTTCAGCCGGGAGACGCGCTTTCTGCAGGCCGGCACGTTTGTGACGTACCAGCAGACGCGACGGCTTTCGTATGTATTGGGCGGGAATTTTATTATGAACCGGTACAGTTTTCAGGGCGCTATCGGCTCGACCGGCGGAATTTTAAGCGCCTCTGTTGTTTACAAATTAACGGCCCGCACGACGGTGGGAGGGACCTTCTCGCATAATAACTTCTACTATCAGAACGACGTTGGCACTTCACTGATCGATGGAGGTTACGTGAATGTTAAGCATATCTTCGGGCGAGGTTGGGAAGCTTATGTTTCAGGCGGCGCGACACGGGTCCATTCACAGGGCGTGATACGTCAACCGGTTGAGGTTGTTATTCCGAATGGACAAACGATTATCGGCTATGTCGTCGGCCCTTACGATACGATCAAATTCGTCCCGACGGTAGAGGGTGGGCTTCGCCACAATTTCAGAAGATTAAGTGTGGGCGCCAGCGCCGGCCACGGCGTAAATCCCGGCAACGGCACCTATCTGACTTCTTCGCATACTTTCTTTGGAGGATCGGTATCGCATCCCCTCGGCAGGCAAGCGGTCATCAGTGGGAACGTAAATTATGCCCGTCTCAACAGCATTGCCAGCACGATCTCACGCCAATACAGCCAAAATTTTATCAATGCGGGTTATTCGCGGGTTCTCATGCCGCATCTGTCGGCTCATGTGACGTACACTTACAGCCGTTACGGCAATTTTTTTAGCTATAACGGTGTTGTCGATAATCGCCTTACGTTCGGCATCGCCTACAGCAGTAAAAGCATTCCGTTCACGTTGTTTTAGCGGCGCCCAGCATTGCCTGCAGCCGCTGGGCGAAATTTTCGCCGGATTCCGTTTCGAGTTGCCGGCGCTCGATCGCCAGTGTGGAGTCGAGTTCGTGCACCAGGCGTAACAAGCTCTTGATGTTTGATTCGATCAGCTTTGTGCTGCCGGCAATCTCCGGCTGCGGAAGGAAGTTGGCATCGACGCCGAAATCGATGCGTAAGTGCTCCTGTCCCGCTAACTCTCGCGACGTCCCGTTATCGTAGGCCGGTCCAAAGCAGGTGAGCACAATGCGCGCGGGCACAAGCTTCCAATCGTCCTGAAATTGCCAAAGATCCCACCAACTCTCCAATTCGTAGGTGACATCACCGCCCGAATAGTCTTTGAAGACATCCAAAACTTCGGATATTTCCACAGGCCCATTGAGCGGGCGTTCCAGTAAAGGTGGCTCGGTATCGTCCACGGCGCGAATCGACACAATAGATTGCGGCTGCGGGCGTTGTGAAAACGGGATCACGCGCAAGAGTTTTTCAAACTGGCGAAGGCGGCTATTCTGCGCCGCGCGGGTAAGCCAGATCGAAAGCGACAACTGGTCGGTCACTCTTATTTATTATCTGATGCTTTGTGGGCTTTGCTTACAAGGACGAAGATAGTAAGCGGCAAACTCACGGCGAGGCAGGTCCAGGCGAACCAGTCACCGTGGCGGACATAGAAGGTCGTGGAATTGACGAGGCCGTAGCGGATGGGGGCGGCCAGTTGCTTGTATAGTGGCAGGCGCTGACGGATGCGGCCGGCCGGGTCGATGACGGTGCTGATGCCGTCGTTGGTGGAGCGAATCAGGAACCGGCGTGTTTCGATAGCGCGCATCCGGGCGATGAGCAGATGTTGCTGGCGGGCTTCGGAATGGCCGAAGTAAGCATCGTTTGAGAGATTCACGAGGACGTTTGCCCCCTGCCGGGCGAACTGGCGCACGAGATCGGGGAAAGCGGATTCGTAGCATATGAAAACGCCGAGGCGCGCGCCGGCTGCATCGAGTATCCGGATATCGTGGCCGGGCACGAAATCGCCTGCTTCCTGCGTGATGCGATTGACGAAGGAGAGGAACGGCGGAACGAACTCGCCAAACGGCACCAGGTCGATTTTGTCGTAGCGGCCGGCGACAGATCCGTCCGGTCCTAGAAGCAGCGCTGTGTTCATGGGCTGATGCTCGCCGGTATAAGCGACCGTCCCGAAGAGAAACCAGCCATGGCGCTCGGCAATCGCGGTAGCGGCGCGGCGGAACTGCGGGTCATCGTAATAATAAAGAGGCGCCGGCAGTTCGGGCCAGATCACGAGGGGCGCCGGCAGCAGATTGGAGAGAAACGTGAGTTTCTGTTCCGTTTGCTCCTGTAAAATGCCGTTCCAGTCGATTGCGGGGTCGATATCGGGTTGAACCATGAGCGCGTTTTCTGTGGCGGGGACATTTTCAGGGATGCGCGGCAGTAGCCACAGCAGAGGAAGCGCGCAAAGCGGTAGGAGCCGAAGACGTGGATAGCGCAGCACGACACAGGCGAGCGCGGCGGCAGTCATGGCAAAGACAAAGGAAAGGCCATAAACGCCGACGAAAGGCGCAAGGCGCAGGGGCAGCGACATGTCGATGCCGGCGTTGCCCAAATCTAGCCAGGCGAAGGCGAAGGTACCGTGTGTGCGCTCGATACCGGTCCATAGCGCAGCGACGGCCGGGATGGCGTAGCTGCGGCGCATGAGAGGACCGGCGAGCGCGCTGAAGACAGCGAGATGGAGACCCTTATAAAGAGCAAAAAGAACGAAGCAGCCCCAGCCGCCCCACTCGCCGAGCCCGCCATGAACCGCCAAGACGAACTGGATCCAGGTGCAGAGAAGAGCCCAAAAGAAAATGCCTGTTGCCCAGCCGTAAAAGAAACGCTGCCAGGCGTCTCGGGTACGCGCAAGAGCAATGAGCAGAGGGGTTAGAGCGATGGGAGCGAGCCAGCGGACATCAAAGCGCGGCAGGGCCATGAGCAACAGCGCGGCGGTTGCAAGGGAAAGGAGAGTATGGAGCAGAACGCGGCGGTAGTACGCGTTAAGCATGCGCGCGCGTGGCTTGATGATTTACCTCGTCGGCCATGTAGGAGCTGCGCACGAAGGGCCCGCTGAAGACCATTTTGAAGCCGAGCGAAAGGCCGTAGTCACGATACTGATCGAATTGCTCGGGTGTGACGTATTCTGCGACGGGTAGGTTGCGGCGAGTGGGCTGCAGATACTGGCCAAGCGTAGCAACATCGGTCGCGGCGCCATGTATATCACGCAGCAGCGCTTCCACTTCAGCCGCAGATTCACCAAGACCTACCATCAGCCCGGATTTCGTCAGAACATCCGGTCGGTAGCTTTTTGCAAAGCGCAGCACACGTAGCGATTGGGCATAATCGGCCTGCGGGCGGACGCGGCGATAAAGCCGTTTCACAGTTTCCATATTGTGGTTGAATACGTGCGGGCCGGCATCGAGTACGCGTGCGACGGCGTCGCAATCGCCGCAGAAATCGGGCGTGAGCACTTCGACGTGTGCCGCCGGTAGCGCCCGGCGGACTTGGAGTACAGTTTCCGCGAAATGATGTGAACCGCCGTCGGACAAGTCATCGCGATTTACCGAGGTGATGACCACGTAACGCAAATTCATGCGCGCGGCCATTTCTGCGACATTCCGCGGCTCGGCGGCGTCGAGAAGAAATTGGCGCTTGGCGGGCGAGCCCTTCGGAACCGAGCAAAACGTGCAGCCGCGTGTACAGAAATTGCCGAGAATCATGAACGTGGCGGCGCCGCGATGAAAGCATTCGTGAATATTGGGACAACGCGCCGATTCGCAAACCGTATGCAAATTTCGTTTGCGCAGATCGCTCTTCAGCGCGTGCAGGGAAGGGAAGTGCGTCTGCGGCTTACGTAGCCAGGCGGGAAGGCGAGGCGAAGCGGGCAGTCGCGCATTTTCGATCGAAATCAGCGGTGTCATTCAGAAAAATTCATTGTTGCACCCAACCGCGTGCAATCTCCTGACCATGATGGCGTTGAACCCAGGCATGAACTCGACGGCCGGGTCCTTCTTCTGGGGGGTCGGCCAGGACGCGCATACCTCGCCTGCGGGAAAAATCCGCCGCTTTTTCTGCCGCCTGCCGAGGCGTGCTGCGATCAATGCAACCAAGCCCGCAAAAGATCGCCTCTTTGGTTCTAATTTCCGCTCCCAACCGGGGAATTCCCGCGAAACTTCTGCAAAGGTAGAATAAATAGGACTCAGGCGATCCGCACACGCTCCGAATGAAACGATTCGCGTTCATATTTCTTGTCGGGTTCGCGCTTTACGGCCAGGATGACCCGCCCACCTTATCCGGCACACACGGGTCGCCAGCAAATGCTCCGGCAAATTTCGACCTGCCGATCCAGCGCGTAGGTCCTGACGATTTGCTTAGCGTTTCGGTGGCCGACTGCCCAGAGCTGACGAAAAACTTTCGGGTGGGGAGCGATGGTATGCTGCGCCTGCCGTTGCTAAAAGAAAGAATCGCCGCGAAAGACAAGCTTCCCGCCGAAATCGAAAATGGGATTTCCGAGGGGTTGCTGAAAGAACAACTGCTGGTAAAGCCTGTTGTATCGGTATCGGTAATGGAATACCGCAGTCTGCCGGTAAGCGTGCTGGGTGCAGTGCGGCATCCCATCACGTTCCAGGCGGCCGGTGATGTTACCTTGCTGGATGCGCTCACTCGCGCAGAAGGCCTCGGGGCAGAAGCCGGTCCGGAGATTCTCATTTCGCGGGCGCATCAGCCGATCGAACGAATCCCAATAAAGGGCTTAATCGAGGAGGCGAATCCGGCGTTGAATATCCGGCTGCATGGCGGCGAGGAGATCCGCGTTCCTGAAGCCGGAAAAGTCTATGTGATTGGCAACGTAAAAAGGAGCGGCGCATTTCCCGTGAGCGACGGCAATGACACCACGGTGCTGAAGATTGTCGCCATGACGGAGGGCCTGCTGCCATATACCAATAAAGACGCGTTCATTTACAGGCGCAATGGAAGCAAAACCGATCGTAGTGAAATCCCGGTCCCGTTGACGCTTATCATGCAGCACAAAGCTCCCGATATTCATCTGCAGGCCAACGACATTCTCTATATACCGGACAGCCGGGGCAGGCGTCTCACTGCGGAAACGCTACGTATGATTACGGGCTTCGGTCTGCAAACGGCCACTGGCATATTGATTTGGAAGTGACTTTCGCTCAGGGCTGCGCATGAGGCAACTGGATCGACCGTCATCCGAATTCGTAAGTTCCCGCCGCCTGCCGATCGAGCCGCAGGTGTATCCGGAATTCGAAGCGGCGCGCCCGTCAGTCTCGACCACGCATTATCTGCTGCTCGTTTTCCGGCATAAATGGCGGATCATCGCTTTTGTTGCGAGCTGCCTGCTGATTACGTACCTTATTTCTTCCCGCCTGACCCCGGTCTACGAAGCGACGGCGAAAATCGATGTCGACCTGCGTGTCCCGGTCGGTATCGTCGGTCAGGAAGCGGCGCAGGGTCCGCCGAGCGAGGATGCCGATGCGTTTCTGGCTACTCAAACAGAGCTGATCCAGTCGGATGCAGTGCTGCGTCCGGTGGCGGAGAAGTTCGATCTGCTCGAGAAAGAAAGCCAGCTTGCGAAATTACCGGCCGAGAGCGCGCGCAAGAAGTCCGATGCGCCGGTATATCTAAACAACTTGAAAATCGGCCGGCCGGTGAATACGTACCTGCTCGATATCAGCTATCGTTCTCCCGATCCGCAGCTTGCAGCGAATGTGGCAAACGCGATTGCAAGGTCGTATTTGGAGCATACGTTTGAGATCCGGCTACAGAGTTCGAATGCGCTGGCCGCGTTCATGGAGAAACAGCTTGACGAATTGCGGGCAAAGATGGAGCGCTCCGACATGTCGCTCGCTCAATTTGAACGGGAACTCAACGTAATCAATCCCGAAGATAAGACGAATATCCTCTCGTCACGTCTGCTGCAGTTGAATACGGAGTTTACAGCTGCCCAGGGCGATCGTGTGCGGAAGGAAGCGGCATATAAAAGTCTGCAATCGGGTTCGATTGCCGCGGCCGAGGTGTCTGGACAAGGCGAGGAGCTTTACCGTTTGCAGGAACGCGTGAACCAGGCCAAGCAGCGGCTCGCGACAGTCGGTTCTGTTTACGGGCCTGCGCACCAGGAGCATAGAAAAGCGGCGAGTGACCTGGCCGAGGTGCAGCGGCAATTTGAAGAGATGCGCCGCAGCGTTGCCCAGCGTGTCGAAACGGATTACCGGCAGGCGCTCATGCGCGAGCAGATGCTCGGAAAGGCGGTGAATGAGACCAAAGCGGAATATGACCAGCTCAACGTTCGCTCCTTTCAATATCAGCAATTGAAGCGTGAGGCCGAGACCAACAAGGCGCTTTACAGCGATCTGGAGCGGCGCATCAAGGAAGCCGGAATCAACGCCGGTTTTCAGACCAGCGCGATTCGTATCGCAGACCTAGCGAGACCGCCCGATGCTCCGGTTTATCCGCGCAAGCGGCTGTATCTCTTGCTGGTGTTTCTGGTTTCGACAGTGCTCGCCGTCTGCGTGGCGGTGCTGGCCGACGTGCTCGATAACACGATTCGGGATCCGGAGCAGGCCGCCCATGCCCTGGATAGCAACGTATTGGGAACGCTGCCGACAGTGAAGGAAATGCGGCGATTGCTAAGCCCGGGCTCTCGGCCGTTGGATCCGACTTCAGAAATCGATGGAAATGGGAGAGGAAGCGTTGGGCCCCTTGCGCCTGCCTCGCCGGACGCAGTAATGAACCGGCGCCGTTCCAAGCGTATGCACGTGCTTTACCCAGCAAGCGGCAAATACGAAGGAATCACGTCCTACGAGGAAGCTGTTCGCACGCTTCGCCATTCGATTCTTTTGCCCGATGTTGATCGCAATATGCGTTCGCTGCTGGTGACGAGCGCCGTGCCCGCAGAAGGAAAATCGACTTGCATCATCCACCTTGCCATTGCGCACGCCGAGCAGGGAAAACGCACGCTGATCATCGATGCGGACCTGCGCCGGCCGAGCATTCACAAAAAACTGAACGTAAATGGCAGCATTGGCTTATCCAACGCGTTGCTAGGCGAACTGGATTGGAAGGAAGCCTTGGTGGAGAGCGACGATTGGCCGAATCTGCGTATTCTACCCGCCGGAACAGCATCGCGCCGTGCCTCCGATCTGATCGGTTCGATGATGATCGACATCCTGGATGAAGCAGGTAAAGAGTACGATTTAATCCTGGTAGACGCCCCGCCGCTCCTGGGCTTTGCGGAGACGATGCAGATAGCGACCGCGGTTGACGGGGTGGTTGTCATGGCGCGTGCGGGCCAAACCAGCCGCAGGGCGGTGGCGTCGGTCCTTGCGACACTCAAGCGGCTGCGTGCGACCACAATCGGGCTCGTTTTAAACGAAGTCGATAAAAATAGCACGCATGGTTATTACTACTACCACGGCGATTACCGAAAATATTATTCGCAACCCGCCGGGCAAAGCCGTTGAACGGTCAGGCTATCGCATTCTCTCGCCTCTGGGGAGAAGCGCGGGCACAGGCAGCACTGCTCTACGATCTCGGCGCAGTCTATGGTATTCACTTTGCGAATCAGGCGCTACCGCTCATCACTGTGCCGTATCTTTCGCGCGTGCTCGGGCCGGCAGAATGGGGCTTGGTGGCGATGGCGCAGGCATTCGGCATTTATGGCAATGTGGTAGTCGATTACGGATTTGTCTACTCGGCGACCCGCCAGATTGCGACCGCCGCGAGCATCCGCGAAGTAGAGGAGATCATCGCGGGAGTATCCGGAGCAAAGCTCCTGTTGAGCGCGGCCGCGCTGCTCGGCGCGCTCGCGGCCTACTGGTTCGTGCCCCTATTTCGAGAGAATCCGGTGCTGCTCTGGACAGCGGTGCTCTCAGAAATTATGAAGGCGCTGCTGCCGGTTTACTATTTCTACGGTATTCAGCGCGTGCCTATTGCGTCGTTGCTCGACATAGCAGCGCGCGCTGCGGCTGCAATCGGAATCTTTGTCTTTGTGCATAATCCGCACGATGGCTGGAAGGTTTTTGCACTGAATGGAGCCACGGCCGCGGCGGCACTCGTCATCGGGCACGCGCTTGTGCGTAAACGTTACGTTCTGCGCGTCCCACGCGTGCGTGAGGGATGGCGGATGCTGCGCGAGGGCTGGGCCATGTTTCTTTTTCGTAGCGCACACACAATCTATACGGCGGGGAATGCGTTTGTGCTGGGATTGTTTGCGCCGCCAAGTGCAGTTGGTTATTATGCGGGCGCCGAAAAAATCGGCACGGCTGCGATCGGCTTACTGGCGCCGCTCACAACCGTGTTGTATCCGCGCGCAGCCGCGCTGGTGAAGACATCTTTAACGAAAGCGGCCCGGGTTACGCGCTTAACGCTGTACCTGACGAGCGCGTGCGCGATTGCGCTCGGCTTGGTTTTATGGCTCGCAGCCCCCTTAATCGTGCGCTTGATTCTGGGGCGGAATTTCAATGAGAGCGAAGGCGTGCTGCGAATTCTCGCGGTGCGCGCGCCTTTGATTGCCTGGACAAATACGCTCGGTTTTCAGTGGCTGCTCGTGCTCGGACTTGAGCGCCAGTTCCAGAAGATTACGCTGGCTGCGCTGGCCGCCAACACGCTACTCGCAATTGCGCTCGCGCCACGCTATTCCTATGACGGCATGGCATGGGCGGTGCTGCTGTCGCAAGCGCTGGCCGCGGCAGGCATGCTGCTGGTCCTGAAGCGGCGCGACCTGAACCCGTTTTCAAGAAAGCTGCGCGAAGCAAATGCCTGACCTGCTGGAGAGCAAAGCGGTTCGCCCCGAGACAGCTGCAAAGTCGTTACGTGTGGTGATGCTGATGAACGTGATCGCGCCGTACCACAAACCGCTGCTCGACAAATTGGCCGAGCGCTTCGGGGACCTGCGGATTTTGCTGTCGACTCCGATGGAGAGTAATCGCCCCTGGAACCTCGAATGGGCGGGGCTCAACGTGTCGGTGCAAAGGAATATTACCCTGCACCGGCGCTGGCGTCATCCGCAAGGCTTTTCGGAGCCGCTCTTTGTGCACGTTCCGGTGGATACCTTGCCGCAACTGTTCCGGTTGCAGCCGGATGTTGTGATCTCCTGGGAGATGGGTGCGCGCACTATACTGGCGTCGGCCTACCGCCGGATGAGCCGTTCGAAGCTGATGGTTTGGGCAGAGTTCGCGGAGGTGACCGAATACGGCCGCGGCTCGATGCGGCAGATGGTGCGGCGATCGTTGCATCACGGCATCGACGGATTTCTTGTGACGGGCGCAAGCGGAGCACGCTATCTGCAGGCGATTGGCGTTCCGGCTCGTAAGCTGTACCCGATTGTCTATACAACGGAGGTGGAACGCTTTGCCGCGGCGGGGTTCGTGCGGACTTCCGAGTGCCGGAGGCAGCTCCTTTTCGTCGGCCAGCTAATCGAGCGCAAGGGGCTGCTGTCCTTTATTGATGTTGCTGCACGCTGGTCGAAAGTGCATCCCGAGATGCAGATTGTTTTCACGCTGGTTGGCGATGGGCCGCTGCGCGCACGGCTGGAAAACTATCCTGCGCCGCCGAATCTAGAGCTCGTCTTTCGGGGCAATCTCGACTATGAAGACTTGCCGGCTGTTTATGCGCAGGCAGGCATCTTTGTTTTCCCGAGTATGGCCGATACCTGGGGCGTGGTTGTGAACGAAGCTCTGTCAGCGGGGCTGCCCGTGCTCGGAAGCCTGAATGCACAGGCAGTTTCCGAGCTCGTCGAAGAGGGACACACCGGCTGGACCTTCCGGCCCGATCGAACAGACGAGATGTACGCCGCGCTCGATCGCGCCTTAACAGCGCCGGATGCACAAGTGATGGCGATGCGTCAGCGTGCGCGCGAAACCGCGCTCCGCCTCACGCCCGCTTACATGGCGGACCTGGTGCAAAATGCGATTGTGCGCTGCGTCTCGGACGAAAGCTCATGACATATCTCCCGCTTGCGCTTTATCTCGGGCTGTTCGCAGTGGCGGCCTTCGCGCCGTTGCGCTGGAGCGTGATCGGTTTTCTCCTCCTCTCGACTATTGATCTTGGATCGGAGAGCGCAAGTATCGGAGCCTTAAATACGGCCAAAAGTATGGTCCTTCCGGTATTCCTGCTATGGCGTTTTCGTGCCTACGCCGGACATGTCAGGCTTACGGCGGCTCCGGTTGCGTGGATTCTGCTGATTGTGTATGTGGCGGTGGCGTCCACCTGGTCGCTATTCCCCGCCTACGCGATCAAGCTGATTGGACACCTGCTCGGCTCGCTGCTGATCTGTATGATGCTGCTGCGGGCGAGCAAAGGCGGCTTTCTGAACATGAAAACAGTAGTTCCGGTGGCTGTTGGAACGTTCGCAATCGCGACGGCGCACTGGTTCTTGTTGCACGACTGGGGAGGCGAGCCAGACCGCTTCAGCACCTTCGCCGGAGCGCAATCGTTCGCCGCATTCCTGACTGCTCTCTATTGCGCGGTCATCGCCTCGCGCACACTCGCGTGGCCCCTGCGCCTATCAATCTCCGCCGCTTTGATTTTTTCCCTGTTAATCAACGGCAGCCGCATGTGGCTGATTGGATTCCTTGCTTCGACCCTGCTGGCCATTTTTGTTTCAGAAGTCAAGACGTGGTTGAAAGTCGTGAGCTTCGCTGCTACTGTCATTACAGCGTCGCTGCTCATTCTGGAGTTCTATCCGGTGATGGACTGGATTGCGGCGCAATCCGGCTCGAATCGAATCGCACGCGCTGTTACGGATATGTACGGCGGGAACTACCGTTCACGAGGTCTTGGAACTCTTAATTTGCGGAAGCAGCTCTTCCGGCGCACCATTGCCGGAATCGAGCAGAGTTCGATCACGGAGATTGTGTTCGGGCACGGCACCTGCAACGGCGCGCTGATTGCCGCCACAATAAGCAAGTACCCCGACCCGAACCGCGCACTTCATGACGAGTGGCTCCGCGCCTTTTATGAATGGGGCATAATCGGACTGATTCTCTGGTTGATTTTTATTGCTTCGCTGGTGCTGTACGCGGCTCGCGGCGTGCACTCCATCCATGGCGACTACGCCAAACCGCTGCTGATCTATCTGCCTGCCTTTACCGTCGGGCTTTCCGGTGAAAATATCATTGCCGGTGCAGGGAATGCCGTAAGCGTCGGATTGCTGATGTTGATTGCGCTCGCCGGTGTCGCGCACCGATTCGTCAGACATTCTCCGGCAATCGGGGCGGCGGCCGGTTGGACAAGCGATCCCTCAAGCTCGCGTGCATTCAAGGCCGCATATCCGAAGGCACTTTGAGAGTTCTGCAAGTACACAACTTCTATCAGCAGCCGGGCGGCGAAGACCACGTCTTCCGCGCCGAGTGTGAACTGCTCAGGCGGCATGGCGATGAAGTCGAGCAGTACTCAGTGCACAATGACATCATCAGGGAGCGGTCGGGCGCTCGTGTCGCGCTCGAGACAATCTGGAACCGGAACAGCTATCGTGACGTGCTGGAGATCCTGGTGCGTTTTCGTCCCGATGTCATGCACTGTTACAATACGTTTCCCGTTGCCTCGCCGGCAATCTACTATGCAGCGGGTCAGGCGGGCGTGCCCGTTGTGCAGACAGTGCAAAACTACCGTTTGGTCTGCCCGGCGGCGACGCTGCTGCGTGACGGGCAGGTGTGCGAAGCCTGTTTGCGGCGATCTGTTCCATATCCCGGCGTGATTCATGCCTGTTATCGCGGGAGCCGGATGGCCAGCGCGGCCGTGGCTGGCATGCTTGCGGTACACCGGATGGCCGGTACATGGCGCAACAAAGTTCACACCTATATCGCAGTAACGGAATTCCTGAAAGAGAAATTGGTGGAAGGCGCTCTTCCGGCAGAAAAAATTACGGTTAAGCCGAATTGTCTGCAGGACGAGCCCGATCCCGGCACGGGCGCTGGCGGGTACGCTCTCTTTGCCGGGCGTCTGGCGCCGGAAAAGGGTTTGGACACGCTGCTGAGCGCGTGGCAGCGACTCCCGCATGTGCCATTAAAGATCGCCGGTGACGGACCGTTGAGGAAGCGTATCACCGAAGAGGCAAAGAGCCTGCCTGGTGTGTCATTTCTAGGGTTCCTATCCGCGCCTGAGCTTCGGGCTTGCATGCAACATGCTGTGTTGCTCGTTGTCCCATCGGAGTGGTACGAGGGCTTCCCGATGACGCTGTTGGAGGCGATGGCATGCGGCACGCCGGCTGTGGTCTCCGATTTGGGATCGTTGCGCGAAATCGTGGAAGAAGACGTCACCGGCGCGCGCTTCCGGCCGGGCGATGCTCAGGCATTGGCGCAGATCATTGAACAACTGGTAGCCGATCCGGAACATCTCAAATGCATGCGCGCGCGAGTTCGTGAATCTTTCATCGCCAGGTATTCGGCCAAGCAGAATTATTCGCAGCTTCAGGCGATCTACCGCGCGGCTGTTTCGCGTTAACCCGCGACTGCGCTCGCCTGGCGCTTCCAGGCGTAGAGCGGAAAGCGCTGCGTCAGCTCTTCCACACCGCGGCGCGCTTCCGCAATCGCTTCCGCCGATTTGATATGGTGCAGAACCTGCGAAATCAGACGGCTCACTTCGCCCATTTCCTTTTCGCCGAATCCACGCGTGGTCAGGGCAGGAGTGCCAAGCCGGATGCCGCTTGGATTGAGCGGCGGATTCGTGTCGAATGGAATGGCGTTCTTATTTACCGTAATATGCGCCTCGTCGAGCGCCTTCTCGGCTTCCTTACCTTTGATTCCCTTTGCAAAAACGTCGATCAGGAACATGTGCGAATCGGTGCCGCCGCTGACGACACGAAAACCTTCCTCCTCGAGCGACCGTGCGAGCGCCCGCGCATTTGTCAGAATCTGCTTTTGATAGCCGCGAAATTCCGGCGTGTTCGCTTCGCGGAAGCAGACGGCTTTGGCCGCGATGACATGCACGAGCGGACCGCCCTGCGCGCCAGGGAAAACGGCTTTGTCGATCGCTGGTCCGAATTTCTCTTTGGCCAGAATCAGGCCGGAGCGCGGGCCGCGCAGAGTCTTGTGGGTGGTCGAGGTGACGATATCGGCGTGCTCGCACGGATTCGGGTATACGCCTGCCGCGATCAGTCCCGAATAGTGCGCCATATCCACCAGGAAAGCGGCGCCGATTTCATCCGCAATTCTCCGGAAGCGGGCGAAATCGATCACACGGGAATACGCGCTGGCGCCCGCCACAATCAGTTTCGGACGGTGCTGTTCGGCCAGCCGCTCCACCTCGTCATAATCGATGATCTCGTCTTCACGGCGAACTCCGTAGGCGACTACTTTATAAAGTTTTCCGGAAAAGTTGAGCGGGTGCCCGTGCGTCAGGTGTCCGCCGTGTGAAAGGTTCATTCCTAGAATCGTGTCGCCGGGCTGCAGCACGGCCGCGTAGGCAGCTTCATTCGCCTGCGAGCCCGAATGCGGCTGTACATTCACAAACTCTGCCTTGAACAACGCTTTGGCCCGCTCTCGCGCCAGATTTTCCACCACGTCGGTGAATTCACAGCCGCCGTAGTAGCGCTTGCCCGGGTAGCCTTCCGCATACTTGTTTGTGAATACGCTGCCGGTTGCTTCGAGCACCGCTTCTGAAGTAAAGTTTTCACTTGCGATTAATTCCAGACCTCGATCCTGCCGTTCGGTCTCGCTTTGAATGGCATCAAAGATCTCCGGATCGCTTTCGGCAAGCGGGCGCGACATTCTCTGCTGTTCGTCCATGTGATGACTCTATTGTCCAATATGCCGTATGTTCTGTGTCCAAGCGCAGGTACTGCGTAACGTCAGGCCCTTTCGATCAGTCAGAAGAATGCTGGGTTGCTTCTGCCGAATTGTGAAATCTTTGCCTCGCTGAAAAGTGCGGCTCCATCTATGCAGAACTGTGCGGTTCTTCACGTAGAAGACGACGATGCCACGGCATATCTGTTTCGCGCCGCGCTCGACAGCGCAGGACTCAGCGTGAGTGTCTACCGGGTCTGCGATGGAGAACACGCGCTCGCTTTCCTGCGTAAGAGCGGCATTTATGAACGTGCGCGTACACCGAAACTAATTGTGCTTGATGCCAATCTGCCCAGGGTCGATGGCTGGGCGGTGCTGCGCGAACTGCAGAACGATTCCTCGCTCAGGCGGATACCGGTCGTTATGTTTACCACCTCGTCGCACCCGGAAGATGAAGGCCGTGCTTTAAAGCTAGGGGCGCGCCGCTTTATTACGAAACCATCCAGTTTCGATACTCTCGTTGTAAACATCCGCGAACTCTGCTCCGAGTATCTGAGCTAATTTAAAAAGCTCGGAGCGGGCCGCTCCGCTTCCGGCTCCGTCTTAATGCTTTTGATGTTATTGCGTCGGATCATCGGTCGATGGAGCGGAATCCTGGAACTTCTTCATCAGATTCCAGACTTGATTTAGGACGTGCGTGTAATCGCTCCCGTCCTTCTGCTGAAAGCGGCCGACCTCGTCTTTGAAATTCGTCCAGGTCTGCTCGCGCGCCAGTTCGGAGAGAATTGGAACCCAGCGATCCTTCGCGATTACGAAGCGATATCTATAATCGCGGTCATCTGTTCTGGAGATTTCCAAACTGGATAGCTCCGGAAATCTTGTTTGAAGGGCCTGCAGATGTTTTTTCCGCCGCGCGCGAATGAGCAATCGTCCAGCTTCAGTCCAGTCACTGACGATCGAAAAGAAACCGTAGCGGGTGAAGAGCCACATACTTACAATATCTTCTTTCCCATAGCGGACATTATCAGCTCGACAGCAAGCAGTGCGGTCCGGTTCGCCACATCCAACACCGGATTGACCTCCACCACTTCCATGGAAACCATGCGATCGCAATCGCAGATTGTCTCCATAGCCAGATGAGCCTCCCGGTAGGTGATACCGCCGCGCACCGGCGTTCCGACTCCGGGGGCTTCGTCCGGATCGAGAACGTCCATATCGAATGAAAGGTGGAAACCGGCTGTGCCTTTGATAGCGAGTTCCAGCGCTTCGGCCATCACGCTGCGCAAGCCGCGCTCGTCGATATCGCGCATGGTAAAAGCATGGACGCCGGACCGGCGGACCAGGCTCCGCTCGCTCAGATCGACGTCGCGCAAACCGATAAGCACGACGTTGTGCGGCTCGACTTTCGGCGCATAACCGAAGATATCTGTCAGCTCCTTCGGCCCGCGACCGACACAGCAGGCAAGCGGCATACCGTGAATATTGCCGCTGGGGCTGGTTTCGGGCGTATTCATGTCGGAGTGCGCATCGATCCAGAGCAGGCCGATCCGCTCGCCGCGCGCGCGGAAGGCGTGAGAGACGCCTGATACCGTTCCGACTGCAACCGAATGATCGCCGCCCAGGATGAGCGGGAAGTGATCTTTGCCGGCGATTCTATCTACCGCTTCCGACAACGCCTCGCAGCTCCTGGCGATCTGCGCCAGGTACTTGGCATTTTCGTTGCCCGTCGGCGTGCTCTCCTGTTGTACGACGGCTACGTTGCCCAGGTCGTGCACCTGGTAGCCGAGCGTTTCCAGCTTCGCGTTCAAAGAAGCAAGCCGCAGCGCTGAAGGGCCCATATCGACGCCGCGCCGGCTTGCGCCGAGATCGAGCGGCGCCCCCAGGATATTGATATCGGAATGCCGCACGCGAGAACCTACGGCCGTGTGCGATATAGCATGCGCGGATACGGAATGGTCTCCCGTACGTGTTCGAGCCCGCACATCCAGGCGACAAACCGTTCGACGCCCATGCCGAATCCACCGTGCGGCACGCTGCCGAAACGCCGCAAGTCGAGATACCACTCGAATGGTTCGCGCGGCAGGTTGTGTTCGACGAGCCGCTGCTCGAGCAGCGCGAGATCGTGTAGGCGCTGGCCGCCGCCGATGATTTCGCCGTAGCCTTCAGGCGCGATGAAGTCGACGCCGAGCGCCAGTTCAGGGCGCTGGTCGTCGGGTTGAAAGTAGAACGCCTTAATCTCGGTGGGGAAACGGTCCACAATGAGCGGGCGGTCATAATCTTCGGTGAGAAGCGTCTCGTCGGCATTGCCGAAATCGCCGCCCCACTGAATCGCGCTGCCCTTCGCTTGCAAGCTTTTCACTGCTTCGTCGTAGCTCATCCGCGGAAAGGGTGACTGCACCTTTTCGAGCCTGCCGGTGTCACGCTCCAGCGCCTTCAACTCCTCCTTACGACGATCGAGAACGCGCCCGACCAGGTAAACGACGAGTTCCTCGGCCACACGCTTCACTTCTTCGAGATCGGCGTAGGCCATCTCGGGCTCGACCATCCAGAACTCGGTCAGATGCCGGCGCGTTTTCGATTTTTCCGCGCGAAAGGTCGGCCCGAAACAATACACTTTACCGAACGACATGGCGTTCGCTTCGTTATAAAGCTGCCCCGATTGCGTCAGGTACACTTTTTCATCGTCGAAATAGTCGACTTCGAACAACGTCGTCGTCCCTTCGCAGGCGGCGGGGGTAAAGATCGGCGTATCGACCAAGGTGAAGCCTTGCGAATCGAGGTAATCACGGATTCCCTTGATTACTTCGTGCCGCACACGTATCGCCGCATGCTGGCGCCGGCTGCGCAGCCACAGATGACGATGATCCATCAGGAAATCGACGCCGTGCTCCTTCGGCGTGATCGGATAGGGATGTTCTTCGCTGACGCGCTGCACGACCTCGGCATGCGTTACGTCCAGCTCGTAACCGCCCGGCGCCCGCGGCTCGGCGCGTACGCTGCCACGGACGATCAAAGAACTCTCCTGAGTCAGGTTCTTCAGCGCTTCGAATGTCGCTTCCGGCAGGTTGCTTTTGACGGCTACGCACTGCATGAGCCCACTGCCGTCGCGCACGATTGGGAATACGATTTTGCCCGATTTGCGGAGGTTATAAAGCCAGCCCCGCAGCTCAACGGCCTGACCCTCGAAGCGGCCGGCTTCGCTGATCGAAATGGGTTTCGCTTCGTTGTTCATGCAGGAGTGAGGTCTTTTATCAATTCGTCGAGCGCGCGCTTTGCTTCCCGGACCGGATACTCCATCTCCGCTTCTTCACGTAATTCGAGCAACAGCGGATACTGATCGGCTCGAGCGGTTAGAACGCGCATGGCGTTCGTCCAATCGATGTTGCCCTTGCCGGGAAACAGATGCAGGTCTTCATGTCCGTCGTTATCGTGCAAATGAGTCGAGCGGATGCGGCTCTTCATTGCCTCGAATTCTGTAGCGATGTTGCCCTTCATATGCGCATGGCCGATATCGAAGCAGTAATTGATATCGAGATGCGTCTGCACCATCAGCTCATTTAAACGCGCAGCGGAGGAAAAAGCGTTGGGCGTATTTTCGAGGAGCAGTTCCACGCCGCGCTGCTCGGCGAATACCTTGAGCTCCTCCAGAGAAGAAAAAATGGCGTCGATCTTGCGCTCGTCATACTCTTCGCCGTGGACTCCGACATGCTGGATCAGGTAACGGAACGGAATCTCTTCGGCGATCTCGATGGCGCGTTTGATTTCATCGACCATTGCGATCCGTCGCGCTTTTGCTGTCTCGGTGATACTAATGACTGCGTTCGGTCCCGAGCGTCCCCAAACATCGTCCGTATACATCGGCGCGTGTAAAGAATGCAGCTTCAGCTCGGAATCGCGAAACCAGTGGCCGAGCTCGGCGATCTGCGCTTTATCACGATAATCGACATGTTGCCGCGCGCAGAAGATCTCGACGGCAGGAAATCCCGCATCCCATACGCGCTCCAGCCACACCGTCGTCAGCCGGTGCCGGACGAACAGATGCGTCGAAAGCATTTGCCGCATTAATAGCCGGCCGCCTTGCCGTTGAGCCGCGATTCCGTTCCGCCTTCGAGCGTCCCATCATGATTCGCGATCACCTCAACGCGCGCTACGCCTTCGACCGGCTTGATACGGTAGCCCATCTGCTCGAGGATCTTCGCCGGCTGTGGCGGAAACCCGCGCTGAAGATACAAATAGTCCGGTTTCCACTGCATGTGGAAGCGCGGCAGATCGACTGCATCCTGTGCATTCAGGTGAAAATCGAGAATACTGAGAACGACTTCGGTCACGCCGGTAGTGATGCGCGCGCCGCCGGGCGCGCCTACAGCCATGACGAACTTGCCACCCCTGCTGATGATGGTTGGTGTCATGGAGGAGAGCGGCCGTTTCCCTGGCTCGATCGCATTCGCGTCGCCGCCGACCATGCCGAACATGTTGGGCACGCCAGGCTGGGCTGCGAAGTCGTCCATCTCGTCGTTGAGCAGAAAGCCAAGCCCTGGGACCGTGATTCCGTTGCCGTACGAATTGTTGAGCGTATAGGTAACCGCAACGGCGTTGCCTTGTTGGTCGACGACGTTGTAGTGGGTGGTCTCAGTGCTCTCCCGCCAGGAGAGATGAGCCGCCGTCGCCTTCGGCAGACCAGGGTCGACGAGCTCGCTCGGGGTGGCATGCTCAGGATCGATCGTGGCGCGCCGTTTTGCCAGGTAAACCGGATCGAGGAGCGGTTTCAGAGGAACGTTGTAGTAATCGGGGTCGCCCAGGTATTCGCTACGATCCGCGTAAAAGCGTCGCATCGCTTCGGCTTCGAAATGCACGGCCTTCGGCGAATCGGGACCTTGCGAATCGTAGTGCGTGTCTTTCAGCATGCCGAGAATTTGCAGCAATCCGACGCCGCCGGCGCTCGGGGGTGGCGCGGTTAAAATGTCGAAACCCTTGTACTCGCCGCGAAGCGGCTCGCGTTCTTGCACCTTGTAGCTCTTGAGGTCCGCTTCGGTGATCAAACCGCCGTGTTCTTTCATGGCCTCGGCGAGCTTCCTGGCTGTTTCGCCTTCGTAGAAACCTTTGGCGCCGTTGTGCGCGATGCGCTCGAGTGTGGCCGCGAGCTCGGGCTGCTTTAAGGTCTCGCCCGGCTCGAAAAAGTGTCCGTCCTTTAGGAAGGTCCGTTTTGACTCCGCATCCGTCGCCAGATGCTTTTCACTTTGCAACGATTCAGCCAACGTTTTCGAGACCGGGAAACCGTCGTGCGCGAGGCGGACCGCCGGTTCCAGCAGATCACTCCATGGCTTCGTTCCAAATCTTTTCGCGGCCAGTTCGAAGCCGGCAACCGAACCCGGAACGCCCGAGGAGCGCCAGCCATAAATACTGTCCTGGGTCGCCTTGCCATCCGGACCGATATACATGTCGCGGCTCGCTTTGCCTGGCGCTTCTTCACGGAAATCGAGAAAAGCGGTCTTGCCGTTTGCCAAACGAACCAGCAGAAAACCGCCGCCGCCAATGTTGCCTGCCGAAGGATGAGTAACCGCCAAAGCAAAACCAACCGCGACTGCCGCATCAATTGCGTTGCCGCCGCTCTTCAGGACCGCCAGCCCTACATCGGCCGCGATCGGTTCCTGGGCTACAACCATCCCGTGTTGTGCGCGTACGGGCTCTTTGGCGATAACCAGCAGCGCGCTCAGTGCGCCAACGAGCGCACAAAGGGCGGCGCGGTATGTCATATGGAAGCCAGTTTAACAATGAGAAACGATAACGACCCGAGTGACAGTCCCGGTATAAATATCTCTTGCGCCGGAGAGGCACCCGGCACATAATTCCAGTGCGCTTCGCGCGCGGAAAGACAGGGTCCTTATGCGATTTGCTTTTCTATTCTTGGCCGGGTGTACCGGCTTGTATGCCACTTCAGTTGCGACCGTGAGCTGTACGCTGGGGTCAGTTAACCAAACCTTCACTTCGACGGCCAACACACTCACAAGGTGCCAACTAGACTATCCGGCTCCCGGCGACCTGCTCGTGGAGGCCGACGCATATCTGGGATATCTGACTGTCGGTGCGGATGCCGGTGTCAGTTCAGGCATTCCATCGTCTGCCAATGCTAGTTCGAGCGCATATGCCAGCGAGACGGAGACCTTTCGCAGCGCGGGGCCGCCAAGGCCCGGCGGGATCGAATTCCTTTTGGAGGCTGCCGGGAGTGGGCCCGACAACAGCGTCTCAATCAGCGACGGCGTGCACCAATACAGTCTTAATTGCCCCGCTCGAATCGGTTGCTCTTCCGGCGGCCCACAACCCATGCCTTTCGAACTGGGGACGAACTTCACGGTTACGGCCTTTGCCAGTGCGGTCGGCGCCTGTTTCCCCGGCTACTGCTCTCAGGCCGGAGCGGGTGTCAACTTCCTGCAGCTCTTTGAGGCAGACGGAACGACGCCAGTCGGTTACTTCCTGGTTACCGTTCCAGAGCCTGGAGAGGGCGATTTGCTCCTGCTTGCAATACCTGTTGGCCTGTGGAGGCTTAGGCGGCGAGCTTGCGGACGCGCAGCGTGAGGCGGCTCTTATAACGAGCGGCCGTGTTCCTGCCGATGATGCCCCACTTAGCAGCGCGATCAACGAGCGAAAATGTCGCCGGAAGGAGTTTGGCCGCGCCAGCGGCGTCCTTCTGGTCAAGAATGCGGCGCATCGCACGGATCTGGTGCCGCAGGCGGCTTTTCCGCATCCGGTTAATGGCGGTGCGGCGCTCGGTCATGCGGACGCGCTTTAAAGCTGAAACGGTATTTGCCATGAACTTGAACGTATTCAGGATAGCCGAACAGACGTGCGGAGCGCAAATTTCGGGGAAATGGTGCCGCGCGCTGTGGAAAAGCCATTGGAAAGTTGTGTGGCATAGGCGTCAAGCGGGCACGAAAGGAACTTTCCACAGAAACTCCGGTGCGGCACTTGCACGAGTCCGGCCGGCCTGTTATTCTGAACGAGTCGCCGTGAGCGGCGGCCCGTCAGGAGCAAGCAAGTTCGCAACGCGCTTGCAAAGGGCGAGAGAATCTGATAGGTTAACAGATGGGCGATTGTAGATCGTCCAGCGGGCAGGGTAACCGGGCTAACAGAGGTAGACTAGTCCGGTGCGGACTCCATAGCAGTTCTCAAGCAGTCCTGAAGTAAACCAAGCTACCGTAAAATAAGGGTTTATCCCAAAGTTTTTGTGGGTAAACGGCTCTTCGAGCCTCACAAGAGGCGAAGATGACGTGACCCCAAACGGCTTTCGAGGCCGGCAGCTTTTGCGTTTTGCCGAGAAATCGGTATTCGCGCCAAAGGCTGCGCAGTTCATTGACAATCTGGTTGGACGCAATGAAGTAATTCGTCAGACTTTTGAGTAAAAGCCGGAGTGAATCAGCGTCCTGATTTGAGGAGCGGGCTGAGCGTAACAGCAGGTCAGGCTCTTTGGATTAGGGCCGACTCTAATTATTTAAGATCAAACGAGAGTTTGATCCCGGCTCAGAATCAACGCTGGCGGCGCGCTTAACACATGCAAGTCGAGCGAGAAAGTGGAGCAATCCATGAGTAAAGCGGCGTACGGGTGAGTAACACGTGGGTAATCTGCCTTTTAGTGGGGAATAACCCTGGGAAACCGGGGCTAATACCGCATAATCCTGTGAAGGGAAAGCCGAAAGGCGCTGAAAGAGGAGCCCGCGGCCGATTAGCTAGTTGGTGAGGTAACGGCTCACCAAGGCGGTGATCGGTAGCCGGCCTGAGAGGGCACACGGCCACACTGGCACTGAAACACGGGCCAGACTCCTACGGGAGGCAGCAGT
>DATBGM010000107.1:0-70508 GCA_036557945.1 Bryobacteraceae bacterium
TCCCGTGTTGCGGCAAAAGAACCGCTCCTCGAACGCCGAGCGAGTTAGCCGTCAACTTTCACAGCGAGCGATCGTTTTCCCGCCAGCGCGCGCGAGCGGTAGGTTCGCAGAACAATTTTCCGGCGCGTCCGAAATTGCGCTTGCGTAGCTTAGAGCTGAATGGTCCGCCGGGGTGCGCTTAGGGTCGCGCTTCAAACACCAGATTGAACGGTGTTTCCGCAGCGCGCCGGAAATGCGTGAAGCCCCCGGCTTTCACCACGTCGCGAATACCCGCTTCGCCGGCCTGGGCCCCCAGGCCGAGTCCTACTTCCTGCGATAACGAGGCCGGCACGCAGAATACAGTCGACGCCGAGTAATAAATTCTCCCGACCGGATTCAAATTCGAGCTCACATCATCGCCCGCAAACGGCTCGACAATCATCCAGGTCCCGTCGGAAGCGAGCGCCTGGCGGACGTGTTTCGCCGCTCCGACCGGATCGCCCATGTCATGCAGGCAATCGAAACAAGCCACGAAATCGTAACCGGAACCTGGAAAGCTCTGCGCCGGCGCTACTTCAAACTTGACCCGGTCCGCCACCCCCGCCTGCCGGGCGCGCTCGCGGGCGCGTTCGATCGAGGCGTCATGGTAGTCGAACCCATGGAACTCCGCAGCAGGATACGCCTGCGCCATCAGAATGGTCGAGGCGCCGTGGCCACAGCCTAAATCTGCCATACGAGCGCCGCGCCGCAGCTTTGCCTCCACACCCTGCAGCGCCGGAATCCAATTGGTGGCGAGATTCGCCAGGTAATTTGGCCGGAAAAAGCGCTCGCAGCCTTCAAACAAACCTTTCTCGTGTTCGTGCCAGCCGAAGCCTTTGCCTGTCCGGAAGACCTCGGTCAGTTTCTCTTCGTCCTTCATGCAGGAAGCGACCATGTGAAATGCGCCCGGCAAATGAACCGCCGTGTCGTCCAGAGCCAGAATGAAGGCCTGCTCCGGTGTCATCGAATACGTGTTCGATTCGGGATGGTACTCCAGGTACTTGCTGGCCGCATTGGCGTTCAGCCACTCGCGCACATAGCGCTCGGCCGTACCCGTGCGTTCCGCCAGTTCGAACGATGTAACGGGCGTGCCGTCTCCCATCGCCCGGTACAGCCCCAATCTGTCTCCGATCACGATCAGCGCGGCGTGCATGGCCGCGCCCATATCCTGAACAGCTTGACCGAGAAGCGCATTCAGCTTTTCCGGCTCGATCGGCCGGCTCTGGGATGCGGTAGACATACGTTATCCTCCGCACCGCCGCATACCGCGGGTGTGGTGTGCTTCCGTTCTAAAAGATGTCGGCGTGTCTGTCAATACCCCCGCCGGCCGGTCGACCAGTTTACAGGCGGGCGATGTCCCGATACCGGCTCCAGGCGGCTTGCCAGGTAAACTGCCGCGCCTTTTCATAAAAAGCAGTAGCGCGGGCATGCGCTGCTGCAGGATCGGCCAGCGTTTGCCGGATTCGCGCCGCAAGCTGCTCCGGATCATCCGGCTCGCAGGTGAGCCCCTCCACGCCATCCGTCAGATATTCACGAATCCCGCCCACGGTAGTCGTTACCACGGGTGTGTGCACCAGGGCCGCTTCCAGTACTGCGATTCCAAACGGCTCTTCGCGCGCTGCATGGACAAAACACTCGGCATGGTGGACCCAGGTCCAGACTTCCTCATGTTCCAGATTCACGGCACAGTCGATGCGATCCTCCAGGCCGGCAGCGCGAATCCACTGCTCGACGTTGGCACGCTCCGGTCCGTCGCCGCCGACCAGAACCAGCTTCAATCCAGGAAATTCAGGCGCAATCTGCCGGAATGCTTCGATCAGAACGTCGTGGCCTTTCTTTTTGACGAAAGCCGCCACCGAGACCAGGTAAGGCGCCGGCAGCGGCCTGCCCCCCAGATGTTCGGGCGGAGCGGAAACACCATTCCACACTGCCAGCACATTCGCGCGCGGGCTGAGCGCATGGACCTCTTCGGCAAGCGCACCGGAACAGGCAATCACGGCGTCCGCGGAACGACAGATCAGCGAATAGATTGTTCGCTCCCAAGGAGTGGCGGCTGCCGCAGCGGTGACATCCGCACCATGTACAGAAAGAATCAATTGTGGTAGCAGGCCGAGCTTACGCAAAACGGCAAGCGGCAGTATCTCCGTGCCGAAATAGTGAGGATTGAAAACCGCCGCCCCGCGGGTCAAAGCGATCAGGCGCACCACATCCGGAATCAGCCGGAAACAGAACCCAAGAAATCTGCGCAGCGGCAACGCCGCGGCCGTCAGCCTGAGCGATTTCTGGTTTGGCTCCGGCTCCGTATCCCATCCCGTAACGACGATTTCCGGTTGATACTGCGCGCTCATGGCGTCGCGCAATCCGAGGATCACATTGTTGACGCCCGCTCCCGGACGCACCGGCCACGGCGCCAGAAACACCCATCTCTGACCGGCCGGCGACGACCGTTTTTCGTTCGAGGACGGAGCCGGAGGGGCCACGGTAGCCGCCACTAAGTCGCGCTCTCCCCAGCTTGGCCGATACAAGAGGTAAACAGGACGCCGGCCATTATCTACGCCACCTCCGGAAAGCCGCGCCGCCCGCGCCGGCTCAGGGCTTTGATGCGCACCAGCAGCAATGCAATGGAGGTTCGTCCCGAGGCCGTCATGACTGTCTCCAGATATTGGAGCACCGGCGGCCACACCACCAGCATTGCAATCACGTACACCGCCATGCCCAGCATTATGGTGGACGTGAGCAGCAGCCAGGGCGCCGCGATACCGATTGCGGGCAGCAGGTTTAGCCAGCCGATACAGATCGCCGCCATCAATGCCGTAATCAGAATCTGCGGCAGCAGCGCGCGCGCGAAATCCGCAAGCTTCAGCCCTATCAGACGGAACGGAATCAAAAAGCCCGGAATCATGGTGATGCCGATAAAGGCGATGCAATAAGCCGTAGCCACGCCGAGGATTCCGAAATGAATGCCGACCAGAAACGAGCTCACCAGGATCAGGCCGGAGGCTATACCCCAGCGGAAGAACCAGTCCGTGCGGCCTTTTGCCATGTAGATCTGGCCGACGGTCGTCTGAACCGATTGCACAATTCCCACCGGCGCCAGGATCTGAAACACACGAATCGCGCCGATCCACTTCGCCCCGAGGATCGTCCGAATCATCGGATCCGCCACCACGCCGAGGCCCGCCATGACCGGAAAACTGATGAGGGCGATCAGCATACAGCTCCGCGTATACGCCTGGCGAAAGCGCCCATTGTCATCCTGAATCCTGGCGAACGCCGGGAAAGTCGCCTGCGCAATGACCGAGCTGATGTTCTGAATCGGCGTCAGCATCAGGTTATAGGCCATTTGATAATCGCCCAGGGGTGCTTTGCCCAGCACCTTGCCGACGGTGATGTTATCCGCATTGCGCGAAAAATAATTCACCAGGCCGAAGCCCGAGAGATTCAGGCTGTACTTTGCGACCGAGCGAATGGAAGCTCCGTCGAACTCCCACGAGGGACGCCAGTGCGAGCCGATCCAATAGCCGATGCACGCTGTCAGCGAACTGGCCAGATTGGCGAACACCAGGCTCCACACTCCGAAGCCTTTGTAGGCGAAGCTCAGCGCCACCAGGTACGCCATGGCCGCCGCGCTCAGATCGGAAGCCGCCAGCGCGCGAAAGCGCATTTCGCGAATGATCAGCGAGCTGTGCACAATCCCGCAGGAGGTTAGCCAGAACGAAATCGAAAGCGTGCACAAAATCGGGATCAGCTCGGGCGTCTTGAAAAAGCCGGCCACGGCGGGACTGGCGGCACAAACGATGCCGGCCAGAAACAAGCCCAGCGCGAAATTCACCCAAAATAAACTGGAAATTAGCCGGTTTGTAATGGTTTTTCGCTGAATGATCGCACTGCCTGTCCCTAAATCACGGAAATTTAAGATAAAAGCCATCAAGAGATTGGCCATACCCATAACTCCGTAGGCGTCCGGCCCCAGCAGCCGCGCCACCGTCGCCACCGATGCAATTGTCAGCACCTGCCGGCCTGCCATCGAAAGGCTGGACCAGGCGGTGCCCGCCACTGCGCGCTTCGTCAGACTCGGCGCGCTGGCAGCGGCGGCCGGACCGTCCAGTCCGGGAGTTCCCGGACCGGCAGTGGCAGTCCCCGGATTTTCAGAAAAATTCTCCGATGTTTCAGCGGTAGGCATCTTTTAGCGGCACGCGAGCGCTTTGCGGACCGCTTCCTGGCGGTAGACCCTGACGAGCAATCACGTCTTACAGTAAACTAGTGTAGCGGGAGAAGGTCCGCTCCGGGGCCTGCAACGCCGGGAATTTGTAAATATCCCGCTAGGGTTTATCTCAACCGAAACTTTGCCGATCCTGCCGAAAAGATATTGTGTGTGTTTGAGCAGCCTCCATCTCCGGCCGCCCTGTCCCGCGGCGACACGCCTGCAGTAAACGAACTGGTCCGCTGACTATGCCGTCTTCAGATTCTGAAAAGATACGCGTGTTGTCCCTCATCGAGGGACAGGTCGTGACGTCGCCGGCGAACATCGTACTCCGCTTCGCCGCGGATTCGCGCGCCTCTGTCGATCTCAGAATTGTCAACCTGGCGCGCGGGACCGGCGGGCATCGCAACGGACTCGTAGCAGCGGCCGCCGAAGGCGAAATTCCGCTCACTCAGTTGCCCGATCGCGGACCTCACGACTTGGGCCTGATTCCGAAGTTGAAACGGGTCATCCGGGAACACAGGCCGCACATCGTCCAAACGAACAGCGTAAAGTCCCATTTCCTGGTAGCGCTCCTCGGAAAGCGCCGCTTTGGCTGGCTCGCCTTTCATCACGGCTATACCAACGAAGATTTGAAGATGCGGCTTTATAACCGCCTGGATCGCATCTCCCTCCGTTTGTGTGACGAAGTCGTCACGGTCTGCAACGCCTTCGCGGATGAGTTGCTCGCCGGCGGCATCGCGCGTGAAAAGATTCGCATTATCCCGAACGGCATTCCGCCGGATTTTCTCGAACGCGATCCCGTGACCGGACGCGAATGGCGCGAGCGTTTCGGCATTTCCGACGGCGAACGCGTCATTGTGAGCGCCGGACGGCTCTCGCCGGAAAAGGGCCACACATTTCTGGTGGACGCTGCCGCCAAGCTGCTCGCTTCGGGCGGTGCGCCGAAATTCCGAGTTCTTATCGCGGGCAGCGGTCTGCTCGAGCAACGCCTCGCCGCACAGATCCGGGATCTGAAACTGGCCGGCGCAGTCCAGCTCATCGGCTTTCAGCCGGACATCAAGCCGCTCTTTCAAATGGCCGATATCTTTGTCCTGCCGTCGCTCTCCGAAGGCTCTCCCATGGTTTTGCTCGAGAGCATGATTTCGCGCGTTCCGGTCATCACAACAGATGCCGGGGGGATTCCGGAAACGGTGACGCATGACGAGACTGCGCTGCTGGTTCCTGCGGGCGATTCCGAGCGGTTGGCTGCTGCGCTGCTTGACTTGCTTACTCATCCGGAGCGCGCCGGACACATTACCGAGGCGGCTTATGCGCTTGCGCGCGATAGTTTCAACCCGCAGCTCTATAACAGCCGCGTTCTGGCCAGTTTTAAGAATGTCATGAGCCGAAAGCAGCGCGCACTTGGCCAACGTGTGCAGGTTCCGCTGTGAGTTCAAGTCAGCCAGCCCAAGAGCGTTCGCCGATACCTGTTCTTCTCACCGTACGAAAGCTGGACCACGGCGGCATTGAGCGTGACGTGGCCAAAATCGTCACCGGTATGGACCGCGCGCGCTTCACCCCGCATGTGGCGGTGTACCAGGGCGGCGGCTTACGTAGCGACGAGGTGAAACGCGCCGGCGTTCCGGTTCTCGATCTCGAAGTGACCAGCCTGCTCTCGCCAAAAATCTTGCGCTCCGCGGCAAAATTTTGCGGCTGGATTCGGAAAAAGAAGATCCGCGTGGTGCATGCTTTCGACGCGAGCGCTGTCTTTGCGGCTCCGCTGGCGCGGCTGATGCACGTTCCCCTTGTCCTTTCCAGCACGCTCGGCCACCGCGATTTGTTTGACGAGCGCACGCGCAAGCAGCTTCCGTTTACGGACCGGCTGGTCGATGGCGTCGTGGTCAACTGCGAAGCCATGCGCCGCCACATGATCGAAGATTACGGAACCGAGGGCGAGCGCACGATTCTCTGTTACAACGGCGTCGAAACGTCGGAGTTTCATCCCGAGGGCGCTCCCAAACCGGAACCCGTGGCGGATGCAGCTCTCGTCATCGGGTCGCTGTGCGTGCTCCGCCCGGAAAAGCGGATGGACCTGCTGGTCGACGCATTCGCTGCCGTGCATCCTCTAAAGCCTGGAATGAAGCTGCTGATCGTCGGCAGCGGCCCGGAGCTTGCGAAACTACAGGCCCAGGCCGCCGGGCTGGGTATCGAGCGCGACGTGGTCTTTCAACCGGCTATACCGCGCGTTGCACCGCTGCTGCGAGCAATGGATATTTACGTCTCCTGTTCCTCCTCGGAAGCCTTTTCTAACTCGATTCTGGAAGCCATGGCGTGCGGATGCTGCCCGGTCGGCTCACGCGTCGGGGGAACTCCCGAACTGATCGCAGACGGCGAGCGCGGCTTGCTCTTTGAAAGCGGAAACGCGCACGAGCTCGCCCGCAAGCTGACACTTCTGATCGAAAATGACGAGCTGCGGCGCAAGCTCGCTCACAATGCCGCAACGTTCGCCGCCGAAAATTTGAATATGCAAGTAGCTTTGAATCGCATTGGTGAAATCTACGAGACTGGTTTAGCAAAGAAGGATGGGCGCGTTGAGTAAGCGGCTGGCGGTTCTCGCGGGCGCGCGCCCGAACTTCATGAAAGTCGCGCCGCTGATGGCGGCGATGGCGCACGATAAGGATCTGGAACCGGTGCTGATTCACACCGGGCAGCATTACGACGATGCGATGTCGGGCACGTTCCTGCGCGACCTCCAGATTCCGCCTCCACGGCATCACCTGCAGGTTGGTTCCGGCACCCATGCCCAACAAACCGCGGAAATCATGAAACGGCTCGAGCCGGTGCTCAGCGAAGAAGCGGCGGCGGGCGTAATCGTCGTGGGCGATGTGAATTCTACCGTAGCCGGCGCGCTGGTCGGCTCAAAGCTGGGTATGCCCGTGATTCACGCCGAAGCCGGTCTGCGCAGCTTCGACCGTACTATGCCCGAAGAAATCAACCGCATGGTCACCGACGCCATATCCGATCTGCTGCTGGTCACCGAAGAGAGCGGCCGCGTCAATCTCCTCAAAGAGGGCAAAGAGGAATCGAGCATCGTGATGGTCGGAAATCTGATGGTCGATTCGCTGCGGCGGCACCTGGATGACGCGCTGCGTTCCGATGTGCGCCGGCGGCTCGCTCTCGAGGAAGCGAAATACGGCCTGGTAACGCTCCACCGGCCCGCCAACGTCGACGATGAAGAGAAACTCGCCGAGATCACCGGCGCGCTGAAAAACATAGCCGAAGAACTGCCCCTTTACTGGCCTGTCCATCCGCGCACGCGCAAGCGGCTCGAAACCGCCGGCCTCAATCTCTCGTCACGTATTCATCTGCTCGAACCGTTGAGCTATTTCGATTTCCTCCACATGCAGGCGAAAGCGGACACCATTTTCACCGATTCCGGCGGCATTCAGGAAGAATCGACGGTTCTTGGCGTAAAATGCCTTACTTTGCGCGAGAATACAGAACGGCCTGCCACTATCGAATATGGGACAAACCGCCTGGCCGGCACCACCACGGAATCCATTTTGAGAGGGTGGGAGGCAGTTCGCGGCCGGCCGTCGAAAGGCTCCATTCCGCCGTTGTGGGACGGGAAAGCCGGCATACGCTGTCATGCGGCCCTGCGGCGGTTTTTCGCGCTGCCCGTCCTCAATGAACAGGTCCTGAATGTCTGAAGACATCGCGCTGATCTTTGCCTATCACTTCCCGCCGGAAAACGCCATCGGTGCGCTGCGTCCATTTCGCTTTTGCAAATACCTGACGCGCCTCGGCTACCGCTGCCACGTCATTTCCGCGGCAGATGTGAGCAAAGTACCGGAGATCAGCGCGCGGTCAGTCGCCGATCCATTTGTGGAGAACGCCGGCCAGGGCATCGGCTGGCAGTTCGAGCGCGCCGTTCGCCGGTTCCTGCTGCCTGGCGCGGTGGGGACGCAATGGGCCCTCCAGGCTTACCGCGCAGCAGTCGACTTCATCGACAAGAACCCGCATGCCCGCATCACTATTTTTTCGACGTTCCCGCCGGTGGGTGTGCATTTGGCTGCCTATTGCCTGGCCCGGCGTAAGCGTCTGCCGTGGATTGCCGATTTCCGCGATCCGCTCGCGGACAATCCCGTCTACAACCACATCAGCCCGCTCACCAAGAGCATCTACCGCAAGCTCGAAAAAATCATCGTTCAGGCGGCCGATTTTGTGATTGCCAATACCGACACCGCGCAGCAAAAACTCAGGCGCGCCTATCCCGGCCGTGCCGACCGTATTCAACTCATCTGGAATGGCTTCGATCCCGAAGATCGCCTCACTCCGCTTCCCGTCACGCCGGGAGAGCGCAAAATCCTGGCGCATGTCGGCGTCCTGTATGGCGGGCGCAGCGTCGCTCCCATCCTCGAATCGGTGGGGCGGCTCATAAACGCTGGAAAACTTTCAGCGACGGATTTCCGTGTCTCTCTGGCGGGCCCGGTGGTAGAAGGTTCCCTTCCCGGCCGTGATTTTGTCGGTGCCGCCTGCGCGCAAGGCTGGCTTGAAGTCAACGACCAGCAAGTGCCGCAAAAAGAAGCGCGAGATATCATGCGGAGCGCGCATGCGCTGCTGCTGGTTCAGCCGCAAAGCGTCTTGCAGGTTCCCGGCAAACTTTACGAATACCTGCAGATCGGCCGGCCGATCCTGGCGTACGTCCCGCCTAACTCGCCCGTCGAGCGAATACTCGCCCGCAGCGGCGTTCCGTATCAATGCGTGTATCCTTCGACCAGCCCGAACGAGTTCGATCAGGCCATCCTGCAGTTTTTGCAGTTCCGGCAGCCCGAGCACGCGCCGAACGACTGGTTTGAAAGCCAGTTCAACGCGCTCAGCCATGCGCAGAAAGTCTCGGATCTGATCCAGCTTGTGCACCGCGCCAGAGTTCCTGCGCAAGGCCTCTCGGAAGCGGTGCAGGATTGAGAATTCTCTTTTTCTGTCCGCAGCAGATCTGGCCGGTGAATTCCGGCTCCCGTTTGCGCAATTCCCACCTGGCGACCGCTCTCGCCCGCCGCTCGCCGGTCACAGTCCTGCAGATTCTGCAGCCGAGCGATGAAGGCGGCGACCCACCGGATCCGGCGCTCTTCGAGCAACTGCTGGTTGCGCGCAGAAAGCAGAGCTACACGCCCGGCATGGTGATCAAAGGCATGCTCGGGCCGGCGCCCGTGACCGTTCTGAACTACCAGACCGCGGAAATTGCAGGCGTGCTGGAGCAAACGCTCGCCGAACAACGCTTCGACGCCGTCGAGATGGAAACCAGCAATCTCTTTTCGTACCTGGACATCATCCGGGCGGCGCCCGGCAAACCGGCCGTCCTGGTCGACTGGCACAACATCGATTCGGAGCTGATGTCGCGCTACGCTGCCGAGACAAAGAATTTCGCAAAGAAGCTCGTGGCGCAGCGCACCGCGCGGCTGCTATCCGGTATCGAAGCCCGTCTTGCTCACCTCGCGGACGGGCACGCGGTATGCAGTGAACGCGACCGGCAAACCATGCTCGCGCATAATCCTCAGGCCAGAGTTGCCGTCATCCCGAATGGGGTGGATTGCCAGGCCTTTACCCCTGCCGCGGCTTCCGGCAAAGATTTGCTGTTCGTCGGCTCAATGGATTATCACGCCAACGTGGATGCCGTGCTCTGGTTCGTTCGGCAAATTTGGCCTGAAATCGCGCGCCGCTATCCGGAAATCCGCTTCACGATCGCCGGCCGCCGCCCCGGGCCGGAAATACAGGCGCTTGCCTCCGACCGGATTCATGTCACCGGAACTGTCGACGACGTACGGCCGTACTACGCTGCAGCCCGTGCCGTGATTGTGCCGGTGCGGGTCGGAAGCGGCACGCGGCTCAAAATCCTGGAAGCGATGGCCATCGGTGTGCCAGTCATCTCAACCCCGCTCGGAGCCGAAGGAATCAGCGTGACAAACGGTAAAGACATTCTTCTGGTGGATTCCGATACCGCCATGACCGAAGCTGTCGGAAAACTGTTTGCCGATGACGCGCTGCACCGCCAATTAGCCTGTGCGGCAAGAAAGCTCGTGGTTGAAAATTACGACTGGAATCTGATCGGCGATCGCCTCTACGAGTTCCACCGCGATCTCATTACGCACCGGTAACCGCGAAACGGCGCCCCGCGGCCGAAACGCGTGCCAAATCCATGTCTAAGCGGAAGCCTTGCTGCTCTTCGTAATGTGCGACATGATCATTGCCAGCGCGCCTGCGCCCAGCACCTGCACCACCTGCGGGTGCTGCGAGTAAAATTCACTCACATGATCGATGATCGACGGATTGGCCTTTTCCGCATGCTCGGCTAAGTTCTTTACCTGGTCGGGCGAAATCTGTTCCGCCTGCTCGGGCGTCACCGATCCACCCTTCAGAATGCTGCCCAACGCTCCCGGAAGCGCGGCGCCCAGCAGGCTCGGACCCGCAGCGCCCAGAATCTGGTTCAGCAAGCCGGCGCGCTGCTGGCCGTTGGAATTGCCGAACAGGTTGGAGAGCATCGAGGAAAAAGGAGGCGTCTGATCGGATCGAAAGGCCGAAGCCAGTGCTCCGGCGAGCGACTGTGAAGAAGCGCCCTCCAGACCGCCTGCCGCTTCCGGCGGCGCGCCAACCTTCAGATCGCAGGTTAAATCGGCGTACCTGCTGTCAATTGCCTTGATCCGGTCCCAGGCCGCGTTTTTCGCCTGCTCGGTCGGCGCATAACCCTCTACGCACAATTTGTCGCCTTTGAGCTCGACATTAGTAACCTGAATGCCCTGCCCGGCCATCGTTTCCAATGCCGGGCGATACTTTGCCTTGAGTTGCTCGAGCCGGTCCATACTCGGTTCCTTTCGGGAGGTTTGTTCCTTCGGTCTTGCAGCGTATCACAAAACCTGCCAGATTTACGCGGAACGCTTCCCGCTGCTTCGGCCGGGTTTATCGTGAAAAAAGGAGGTTCTGGGGATGCCTTTTACTCTGACTGTCAATGGCCGCCAGATGACGGCCGATGTGCCTGCCGATACACCGCTTCTTTGGGTGCTGCGCGACGTGTTGAAGCTGCACGGCACAAAATACGGCTGCGGCATCGGCCAGTGCCGCGCCTGCACTGTACACCTGGGCGGTGAACCCGTCGCATCGTGCCTGACTCCGGTAAGCGCCGCCGCTAAAGCGCCGATCACCACCATTGAAGGACTGTCGCCGGACGGCTCGCATCCGCTGCAGATTGCCTGGCGCGAAATCGACGTGCCGCAATGCGGCTACTGCCAGTCGGGACAGATCATGACCGCCGCCGCTTTGCTGGCGAAACATCCCAAACCGACCGACGCCGACATCGATGCCGCCATGAGCGCCAACCTGTGCCGTTGCGGGACCTACGTTCGTGTCCGCAAGGCAATCCACAAAGCGGCCGGGCAGATTGCCGTCTCGCATCCAGATCTGATCAGTTTGAATACGGCGGGCGCCGCCGAGGAAGGAGGACTCTGAAATGCAAGTCAGCCGCCGCAGCTTTCTACAAGTCGGTACGCTTTCGGGCGGAGGTCTGATGCTCGGCCTGTTCTCTGCCCTGCCCCGCAGATCGTTCGCGCAGAACCAGGAAGGTCCGCCGCCCTTCGATGCCAAGGCATTTATCAGGATCGCACCCGATGGAACGGTGACACTTATCGCGCGCAATCCGGAAATCGGCCAGGGTGTCAAGAACATGCTGCCCATGCTGATCGCCGAGGAACTCGATGTCGACTGGAAAAAAGTAAAGATTGAGCAAGCCGATTTCGATGCGAAATACGGGCTGCAGACAACCGGCGGCAGCCGCGCCGCTTCGAATAACTATCTGCCGATGCGGCAGGTCGGAGCAGCCGGACGGCAGATGCTCATTGCAGCCGCTGCCAAAAAGTGGGGCGTACCCGAGAGCGAGTGCTTTGCGGAAAACGGACGGGTGTATCACCGCCCGACGGATCGCTCTCTCGGATACGGTGAGCTCGCCTCCGCCGCTGCTGCTTTGCCTGCTCCCGACCTGGCCACATTAAAGCTCAAAGAAGCAAGCGCATTCAACGTCATCGGCCAGTGGACGCCGGGTGTGGACGTGCCCGATATCGTTACCGGCAAACCGATCTACAGCATCGACTTCACGCTTCCAGGCATGCTGTTTGCCGTCTACGAGAAGTGCCCGGCTTTCGGCGGCAAAGTCAAAAGCGCGAATATCGACGAGATCAAGCAGCTGCCCGGCATCAAGCATGTATTCATCTCGGAAGGCACGATGAAGCTCGGCCCCATTCTCGAGGGTGACCCGGGACTGGAACCCGGCATCGCCATCGTCGCCGAGACGTGGTGGACCGCGCAATCCGCCCGCAAGAAGCTCAAGGTCGAGTGGGATGAAGGCCCTGCGGCCTCGCAAAGCAGCGCGCAATTCGCGCAGCGGGCACAAGAGTTTTCAAAATCGTCGCCCGCGCGCATGTTGCGGCAGGACGGCGACGTGAATGCCGCTTTCTCGGCTGGCGCAAAGGTGGTTGAAGCTGCCTACTCCTATCCGTTCATCTCGCATGCGCCGCTCGAGCCGCGTAACTGCAGCGCGCATTATAAGGACGGAAAACTCGAATTTTGGTCGAATACGCAGCTTCCGGCGCGAGCTCGTGCACTGGTTGCAAAGCATCTGCAGATTCCGGAAGACAGCATCACCATTCATCTGCTGCGCGCCGGCGGCTCGTTCGGCCGCGGGTTGAGCAACGACTACATGGTCGAGACCGGCTATATCGCGAAAACTATCGGCGTTCCGGTTAAGCTGCTCTGGTCGCGCGAGGATGACATGACTCACGACTATTACCGGCCCGGCGGCTTCCATTTCCTCAAAGCTGCGGTCGATCCTTCGGGCAAACTGGCCGCCTGGCAGAACCATTTCGTCAGTTTCGGCGCCGGCGAAAAGTTTTCCCCATCGGCTTCGATTTCACCGACCGAATTTCCTTCAGGCTTCGTGCCGAATTACAGCCTGGGCGCGTCGGTCATGCCGCTGCAGTTGAAGACCGGAGCGCTGCGAGCGCCGGGAGCTAACTCGCAATCGTTCGTATTCCAGTCGTTCATCGATGAATTAGCGCATGCGGCCGGAAAAGATCCGTTACAGTTCCGGATCGAGCTGCTTAAGGCGCCCGGCACGAACCTGGTCTCCGCCGCCGCCAAACCAAAAGTGGAGAACGAGCCGAGCCACACGCGGCAAGGCGCACGCCCGCAAGTTTACGATGCGGGACGCATGCTGGGCGTTCTCGCATTACTGGCTGAAAAGTCCGGCTGGGGCAAGCGCAAGCTGCCCACGGGCACCGGTATGGGCGTGGCCTTCCACTACAGTTTTCAGGGCTATTTCGGGCACGTGGCCGAAGTAACTGTCGGCGCAAACAACACTTTGAAAGTGAACAAAGTCTGGGCGTGCGGCGACGTCGGCAGCCAGATCGTCAATCCGAGCGGCGCGGAAGCGCAGGTCCAGGGCGCGATCATAGACGGGCTGAGTGAGCTGATGGCGCAGGAGATCACGCTCGAAGGCGGACGCGTCATGCAGACCAACTACGACAAGCATCCGCTCGCGCGCCTGAAGAATGCACCTGAAATCGAAGTGCACTTCCACAAGACCGACCACGATCCCACGGGCTTGGGCGAGCCTGCTCTCCCGCCTCTGCTGCCTGCGGTTTGTAATGCTATTTTCGCGGCTTGCGGAAAACGCGTCCGCGAACTGCCCCTTTCCAGAAGCGGCTTCCGCTGGGCGTAGTGGACCGTGACTGGCGGCGAAGCGACTGGTGCTGAGGCGCTAGCCGATGAAGCGATTCCGCAAATTCCAGAACGCCGCGGTCAACGCCGCGGTCAGCATGGCGCCGAGGATGAACAGCGTGCGCGGAGGCCAGCTCTTCCTCTCCGGCGGAATCGCTTTGTCGATCACTTGAATGGCAGGCGAGGAACGCGCTTCATCCAGCCGCGCCGCTTCATATTGCTTCGACAGAATCTCGAAAAGCGCTTCGTGATATTTCACATCGCGATACTTACGCAAATACTCTAAGCCGGCCGTGGGCAATTCCCCGGCGGGAACTTCTACGCTTCCCTTGGCATGATTGCCTTGTTCGAGACGATCCAGCTCCGCCTGTAAACTGCTCAGCTCGTGTTTAGCCGCCTGCAAGCGCGGATTATCGTCCGCCACATACAAGCGCATCGCACTCAACTGTGCCTGCCGCGTGAGAATTTCGGCGTGAAGCTGCGAGAGCGACCGCACCAGCGCCTCTGCCTGCCCGGTGGGCGCAACCAGGCCGGTCGTTTGCTGCGTATTGCGCATAGCGATTTCTGCATCGGCCAGCACGTCCTTTTCCTTTGCGAGCTGCGCTTCGAAGAACATGCGGCGCTGGGAGGCCTCCGTCAGTGCCACGGTCGAATTCTGCTTCGCCAGTTCCTCCACATAAGCCTGCGCAAGCTGCGCGGCGCGTTCCGGATTGCGATCGTCCACACGGATATGAATGAGCGTATTCTTGCCGGCTCGAATGCTTGTTCTGCGAACCAGGCGCTTACGTGCGGCATACAAATCGCGCGAGCCATACACGCGTTTCAAGTCGAACCTCTTGATTAAGGCATCGGTAATCGTGCGGCTCTGCAGAATGCCGACGTAAAGATCCGTCGGGTTATGAAATCCAAAGCCCGAGAGCAGGCCGATCGCCGACAACCCGCCCCCGGCGCCGATTCCGGCCATTTGCGCCATCGTCGAGAGCGACGACTGCGGCTGTTGTGGCGTCAAAATTACCGTTTCGGCTGTATATTGCACAGGAATGAGGAAGGCGACGATTGCCGCCGCCGCGCCCGCCGCCAACGCGACAACACCAATTTTTCGCTTAGCCGCGATTACCGTGCGTATCAGGTCGCTCAAGACGATCTCGTCGGCGGCCGGACTGGATTCCTCGAGCGCGGTTCTCAACATGGGCATCGATTTCCGCCACACTCAGTACAGGACATTGATCGCGGCTGCCCCCAGCGCGAGATTGCTGAAGATCTGGGACCAATCCATCAAATCGCGCGTAAACGTACTTTTGTTGATGTAAGTCGGGACCACCAGCGTGTCGCCCGGAAACATCGGCAGCGTGTTGAACGATTTCGCAAAGAGCGGCGCACTCACCGTACGGCTGACAACCGAGCCATCCGCTCGCACGACGAACATGTGACTCTTATCGGCCGAGCGCGCCGGTCCGCCCGCTTTCTTCAGGTAATCCTCGACACGCAAATCCTCCTGGTAAAGGAACGAGCTTTGCTCGAAAACGGTGCCGATGACGTTTACGGTCGAAGGCCGGCTCGGAATATACAGCCTGTCCCCGTTTTCAAGAGGGAGATCCGGCAGGTCCGCTTCCCCGCGGCTGTTCGGTTGCATGTCGAGCACGATTCGCCCGTTCATCGCGACCTTTCGCAGTCTTTCGACCAGATCGCGCTGACTCGCAACCGATGTCTGGGCCGTCGCAGCCTGCTGCGGGGAGATCACGCGGCTGGATAAATTCGAGGCCGCCTCGTTCACCTGCTTTTCAAACTGATCGATGAAATCGTTGTAGCGCTTTTGCTGTTCGCGGCGCGTCGATTCGCGCGTGAATTGCGCGCCATACAGATAGGCATTACGCGTCAGGCCGCCGGCGCGCTCCACGATCTCGCGTAGCGTTTCACCGGGATGAGCGGTGTAGATGCCGGCCATCGCAATCTCTCCTTCCAGCCGGATCTGCTTGGCCTGCTGCTCGCGCGGAATCGAAAAATCCGCCTTGGAAAAAATCGTAATTACGTCGCCTGGCTCGAGCGCCAGATTTTCACGCTCGTCGTGCGACCACAACAGACGGCCGGGATGGAAAGGAACAATGCGCGTTGCCAGCGTTTGCGGGTTGACGCGCTCAATCGAGGCATACTCCCAATTGATGTCCGGCGCCGCCGGCTCGATACTGTTACGCGGCGTGAAATGACGAACCGGCGCTGCTTCCTCGTTGCTGGTGGCGGCGCCGAACGAGCTGTCGCCCTGTACGTTGCGCGGCTCGTCTCGAAAGCTCGGGCGGCGGCTGGCGAGAAGCGGAGCCGCATCCGAAACGGTCTTCGACGCACTCGTCAGCGCCGTCGAATCCCGGTTCTCCGCCAGATAGACCTGGTTGCGGTCTTTCCAGTAATCTCTCGTCAGCAGCGCTTCCGCGCTTGGAATCACATCGTGCAGCCGCATTCCGGCATGCCACGGAATGCGCGCCGGATCAGCCACGTTGCCGCGCAGCGTGACTGCGTTTTGGAAGCGGGGCACTACCGGCAGCACGCGGATCAGATCGCCGTTTTGCAAGGACGAGCGCAAGCCGTCACCCGAGAGCGGCATACGAAGCACCTGCAAGCCAGCATCTTTCGCCACACGCTCGACGATTGCTTCGCCTCCCGCCGCCAGAGGCGAAAGCCCACCAGCCAGGTCGAGAATATCGCCGAGTGTGGCTCCATCGGTCAATTCGTAGATGGCTGGCCGCTCCACGCTTCCTAGAACTGCTATGCGCGGTCCGGCGGGAGGTATCAGAATCACGTCTCCAGGCAGCAGTCGCACGTCATGCGATTTGTCGCCGCGCCGCAGCAGTTCGTAGAGATCGAAATCGCACAAGTCACCGGCCCCGCGCTTCACTTCGATATGCCGCATCGATCCGCGCGAGGAAGGACCTCCCGAAGCAAATACGGCATTTACCAGTGTGCTCAAAGAACTGACCGCATAGCTGCCCGGGTGCCGCGCTTCTCCAACCACGAACACCTGCATGGAATGCAGCCGCCCCAGGCTCACGCTTAAATCGAAGTTCTTGTAGAAGCGCTCCAGGGCACGTTTCAAAACGGCGGCTGCTTGTGAATCGTTCAGGCCTGCTACCGGCACCGGTCCCGCATCCGGCACAATGACTTCTCCGTTGCGCGTAACCACCAGCCGCCGCGAAAGATTGAATTGCCCCCACACCGCGATTTGCAGTTCATCCCCAGGCGCGATCCGGTAGTCGGGGCCCACCGGGACGCGATCGAGCGGCGCAAAGGTGTCGGGCACGTTTTCGAACAACGAAGCGCCATAAAGCGGCAGCGCAACTCCCGTAGAGCTTTGTATATAACGTTGAAACTCGGTCGGCGGCTCTCGCTCCGGCCGGCTGCTGACGGGCGGACTCTGCTCGCGATATTTCCGGTTGTCGGAGGAAGTTTCTTCCTGCGGAAGATCCATTGGCAGCAGCTCCCGAGGCACTCGCGTCACCGGTGGATAGTCCAGTTCGTTCGGTAATTCGTAGCGGTTCGTGCGGCGGTTTGTGGGTGGAATGCAGTCCGCCGCGGGATCACCGTACTCCGCCGGCGTACACACGCGGCTTTGATCGCTATCGTCCAACGCCCCTTGCAACTGCCGCGTAGACCTCGGCCTTGTTTCCGTCTCCGGAATCTGCGCGAACAACGGAGCACAAGTCAGCAGCCCAACGAGAATGGCGATTGCGCGATACATCTGCTGATCCTCATTGTGCTGCTGAAAACGCGCTGTTTTTTGGGCGCGGCGCATCAATCGGCCGGATTTTACAAGCGTTTTACAAATGGGAAACGAATGCATGCTCGCAACCGCTATTCCGGCAACGAGAACAGGTACAGCAGGATGGCCTCCTGCTCTCCCGGCGCAAAACGATAGACCGGCATGATGGATCCCGGCGACAACTTTTGCGGCGCCAGAAAATGCGCGCTCACCCACGCCTTCGAACGCCGGTCCGCCAACCCATTCAATGGCGGTCCGATTCCACCGCCGAGGCCGTTCACTTTGTGGCAACTGCTGCACGCTCCCGCGATATAGACCTGCGCACCCTTAATGAACTGCGGCGACATTTCCTGCAAGGTGCTCGTCTCTTCGGGATTTACATTCGCAAGAAAGATCGAGAGCGCATTGAGCTGCGGTATCGAGAACCGGTGTCCTGCCGCCGCGTTGCCCGGGGGATGCGTGAAATGTTGCGCCAGCCACTCTTTCGGATGACGCACGCTCGATGCGGCCAGCGTAGGACCGAACTTGGGTTCGCCATGCAGCAGGTTATGGCAGGTTGCACAGCCTCCTGAATAGAAGTAACCGATTCCGGCGATCTCCTCCGGCGCAACCATAGCCCAGCGCAGCTCGCGCGCAGTCACGTTGGATGGACGATGCGGTTTGGGTGAGGTTCTTACCGCTGCCATCGTCAGCGCTCCCCAAACGGCGAATACGGAGGCGGCTATCACGCTTGCGGCGCGCTTGGGAAAATGGAACTCGCTTTTACGCGTACGCAGAAACGGCAGCGCAAACAGCAGCCCAACCGCCACCGTAGGCAGAACCACGCTGCCGAGGATTTCGAGCGGACCGTTCAGCAGCCGCAAAATCTCAAACAGAAACAGGAAATACCATTCCGGCCGTGGAATGTAGCTCGTATCGGTAGGATCGGCGATGCGTTCGAGCGGCGCGTCGATAATCGCGGCCGCCAGAAACAGGAGCACGAATGCGACAAACACCGCCGCCAGATCGCGCAGCGCCTGGCGAGGATAAAACGTCTGGCTTCGCGGCTCATCCACCCGCGCCGGCGTGACACCGTGTTTGCGCACGAGCAGCACATGTAAACCCACCATGCCGAACATGGCCACCGGCAGCACGATGGTATGCAGCGAATAGAAGCGTGAAAATGTCACAACTCCGACGCCATCCGGCGCCCCTGCCAGGCGCAGCAGCATCGGGCCGGCGAACGGGATCGAGCCCATAATCCGCGTCGTCACGACCGTTCCCCAGTACGCGCGGTTGTCCCACGGCAGCAGATAGCCGGTCAAACCGAAAGCCAGTGTGAAGAGCAGCAACAGGACGCCGCACATCCAGGTCGCCTCGCGTGGTTTGCGATACGCGCTGTAGATGAAAACCTGCGCCATATGCAGAAACACGACGATGATCATGAGGCTCGAGCCCCAATGGTGCAGCGCGTGTATCATGCGTCCTGCAGCGACCTCGCGCACGATATACGTCAAGCTGCGATAGGCATCGCCCGGCGTGGGGGCGTAGTTCAGCGCGAGCAAAATTCCGGTCAGCGCCTGCAGCAGGAACAAGAACAGGGCCACACTGCCAAAGACTTGCGCCCACCCGGCAGACGCCGGAATCTCCTCGGCAAGAAATCGCCGGCATGCGCTCGGAATACCGGTTCTTTCGTCGATCCAGCTATCGACGGCGTGCCATGCTGCCCGCATCTTTACGACTCGCGAGATCGCTCAACCGGTCCCAGCCACAAACGCGAACCCTCCACCTTCACGGCGTAACGATCGAGGGGGCGCGAAGCAGGACCGGTAACGACCTGTCCGTTTTTATCGAATGTCGACCCGTGACAGGGGCACAGAAAAAGGTGCTTTGCTGTGTCCCAACGGTATGCGCAACCGAGATGCGTGCAGAGCGGAGAGAACGCCGTGATCGAATCTTCGTTGTTCAAGACAACCCAGGCGCTGACCTTTTCGTTTTGCACTTTCCAGGCATCGGTACGGCTGCGTTCGAAAGTAATCTGCTGCGGCGTGCCTTGGCGAACTTCCGATACCTCGCCGGCATCGGCCCAGCCGTCATCGCGTTGTATACGAGGTTTTCCGAAGAGATAGCCTGCTACCGAGCTGGCCAGCGTTCCACTAATGAGCGATGAAAAGACAATCATCGCGCCGCGTATAAGGAAGCTTCGGCGTTCGATTTTTTGTTCCACGACAACCCGATAGTAGGCGATTCGGCGGAAGATGCTGTTGCCGCGTTGTAAAAGATCGGTAACGTCGTTTTGAGCTTCTGCTTTCACAAATTCTTTACAGCTTGCGCACTCGTTTACGCGTGCTCGCTCCGACAATAAGGGCGTGAAGTGCATTGCTACAGCCCTGCTGGCGGGCGCGATGCTCTTTGCAACGGGCACGAGCCTGGGAGCGTCTGAGCGACTCCGAAGCGCTGCCGCTTCCGGGCCTGTGTACGTTCCCTTGGACAACTGGGTTTATCCCGCCTTGAAGCGCCTGGCCTCGCTCGGATATGCACCGGATGCAGAAAGCCTCGCCATGCCCTGGACGCGGCGCCAATGCGCGCTACTCGTTGCCGAAGCGGTGGATATCGAATCGCGCCGCTCCACGCGTCTTTCCGCCGGAAAGCTCAATGCACTGGCGCGTGAGCTGATCGAACAATTAAAAGCGGAGTTTGCCGGAGATGACGAGCGCGGTCCCAACGCAAAGATCGAATCGGTCTATGTTCGCGGCGCCGCCATTACGGGCCCCGCTCTGCGCGACAGTTTTCATTTCGGTCAAACGCTGAGCAACGATTCCGGACGGCCCTACGCCGAGGGCGGCAATTCCATGGCGGGACTTTCTGCATATGCGTCCGCCGGCCGGTTTTCTGCCTACGCGCGTGCGGAGTATCAGCAGGCCGCCGCAACCGCGCCATATAGCCTGGACGTCCGGCAGTTCATCGGCGGCGTCGACGGTATTCCCACACCGAGCGCACATTCTTTTTCTGTCAGCCGCGTCGAGCCCCTCGAATTGTATGCGGGCATGGCGCTCGGACCGTTCGATATCACAATCGGACGCCAAAACACCTGGTGGGGACCCGGCGAAGCGAGCGCCTTTCACTTCAGCAACAACGCACCGGCCTTCGATGCCCTGCGCATCAGCCAGAATATGCCGTTTCTGCTTCCTGGACCGCTGCGGCTCCTGGGTCGAATCCGCACGCAATTCCTGTTCGGCCGGTTAGCCGGCCATGAATTCCCGCCCGATCCCTGGATCAACGCGCAGAAGATCACGCTCCAGCTAACCGAAAACTTCGAAATCGGCTTTACACGGAGCGCCATTTTCGGCGGCGCCGGGCATCCCCTCACAACCGCAAGTGTGCTGCGCAGCTTCTTCAGTACAACCAGCTCCAGCAGCGGACCCGATGCCGGCGACCGGCGCAGCGGCTTCGATTTCCGATGGTATGTCCCCAAACTGCGCCGCCGTCTAACCATCTATTCCGATTCCCTTGCCGACGACGATCCCAATCCACTGGCCAATCCTCGGCGGGCAGCCTGGGCGCCGGGACTGTACCTGACAAGCCTGCCGCGCCTTTCACGGCTGGATCTGCGCTTCGAAACCTATTCGACCTGGCTCTATCGCAAGGATGAGGGCGGCGGGTTCATCTACTGGAACAACCAGTATCGCGACGGCTATACCAATGACGGATTCCTGATCGGAAGCTGGGTCGGCCGCGATGCCCGCGCGTACACCGCATCCTCCAGCTATTGGTTTTCCGCGCAGAACAAGCTTACGGCAGGCTGGCGGCAAACAAAAACCGGCAGCAAATTTCTTCCCGGCGGCGGAACGCAGACTGATGTTTCTCTTTCCGCTCAATGGCGATTTCGCTCGAGGCTGCAAGCGAACCTGCTCCTTCAAGGCGAACGTTACAATATTCCGATCCTCGGAGCGCCGCGCCGCAATTTCACCGCACAATTGCAATTGACGTATTTCCCCAAGAATTGGGCCATTCGCCGCTAACGGTCAACGGCCCGCAGAACCGAGCATGCTCCGCACCGGCGCCGGCTCATCGATACCGGGCTTGAGAGCTCGCCAGAGAATCCGGTTCATTTCGGAAGGATCCGCGCGGTCGTACTCGCTGAAATCGAGCTTCAACGAGGCCTCGGCATCCGGACCATGAGCGGGATTCTTCGCGAAGAGATCCACTTTCGGCTCTACGCGAACAAACGGCGTCAAATCGGCCGACGTCAGGAACGATGCGTACATCGGCTCGGCCGCGCGATCGAACTGTGTCATCGACGGCAGCCCGAGAATCAGCTCCATCGTATGTATCATGGCGGCGGTTGTGTAGAACGAGTGATCGATCGCACGGCGCCTGGTATACGGCGAGATCACAAAGCCTACCGTGCGCCGGCAATCCACATGGTCCGGTCCGTCCTGCGCGTCGTCTTCAATCACGAAGATCGCCGTTTCCGGCCAGAAGCGCGAATGCGAAACAGCTTCCACGATTTCGCCGAGAGCCTGATCATTCGACGCAACCATCGCGCGCGGCGTATAGTGCCCGGGCCGCAATGCATGCGTGTGATCTTCGCCGAGCGACATCACCATGAAACGCGGCCACTCGCCTGCCTTTTCCGCCGTGCGCATTTCGCGAATAAAGACTTTCGCCAGGTCCGGATCGCGTCCCTTCGTAATATCGGTCCAACCGGCGCTTGCCAGTCTCAGCCAATCCACGCTCGCGTGTCCTTGCAGGCCCATGGCCACGAATCGCGGCTCCGAATCGGGCCCCGGATGATAATAGGCGAATTCGCCATAGGTCCGGAACGAAACGCCATGCCGCGCGCAGTTGTCCCATAGATATCCGGCCGGCGACGAGCGCAGCCGCTCATCGGCGCCGAGTTCACTCTCGTTCTTTTTCGGCTCCGTATGACCGCTATAACTGGACAGCCAGGCCTGCGACGTGAATTGCGTGGCATAAGCGGCGTCGCTCCATTGATGTCCGTTTTCCGAGACTTCGCCGTTCACAAACAGATTGTCGAGCAGCGTAAACTGCCTGGCCAGCTTGTGAGCATTGGGAGTAACATCTTCGCCGAACATTGTCAGTGAGGGATCGCTGTTCCCTTCCCCGAGATCGCCCAAAACCTGGTCGTATGTGCGGTTCTCGCGAATGATATAGAGAACATGCCGGATCTTTGAAAAAACAGTCTCGCGAATGCGCGCAGCATCCGCCTTCGCCTTGATATCCGGTTCGCCATGCGGCCGGTTGGCAATCACCTTTCGCGTGAGCTCACGCAGTTTTGCCTCGTTCGGCACCGGCACGACCGAAAGATATCCCGTCAACGTGTGGCCCACTGAATCGTAAGCGACCGGCGAGTTGGCCTCGATCGGATGCGCTACAGCCGGCACATTCGCGCGCGATCCCAACCCTTTGGCGACACCGACGTAGAGGTGCTTGCCGTCGCCCGAAACCGCCAGCGCCGACGGATACCAGCCCGTCGGAATGAATCCTTCCAATTCTGAATGGCCGGCATCTGCAATATCGATCACCGCTACATCGTTGTTGTCCGCATTGGCTACAAAGAGAGTTTTCCCGCGCGGATCGATGGCCAGAGCGTCGGGCGTAGAGCCGGCCGGGTCGCCCGGATCAATCGACGTCTTAATCGTCTCTTCGACACGCCTGCCGCGAACGATACTGACGCTGTTCGAGCCCGCATTCGCCACAAACAGCCGGCCGTCTTTTGCGAATAGCAGATCGTTCGGGTGAATTCCCACCGGTACCCGCGCCACGTGCTGCAAGCGATCAGCCGAGAACAAATCGATGGATTGATCGCCCCAGTTACTCACTGCCAGCGTCTTTCCATCCGGCGACAGCGCCGCGCGATAAGCCCCATAGCCCGCCTTGGCGCTGGCTTCTACGTGATAATCGCCGGGGGCGAGCCGGAATACCGTGTCCGTATTGATGTTGACAGCAAACAGCGCACCATCCGGTGCAAGCACCACGCCTGTAACGTAGCGATCCCGTTTTCCGAGCTGCGCGATCTCGATTCCCGCAGTGTTCAGAAAACGAATATGCCGCAAGCCGGTCCGCAGAATACCGGTCGCCGAATCCCCGCCCGCTACGAATATCCGTCCCGTTCCGGAATCGAAAGCGAAATCGCCATACGCGTTCGTAAGACTTGTATCCGCGACCACGCTGCCGGCCTTCACATCGACCAGGTACAATCCGCGATCGTGGTAACCGCCCGTCGCAACCAGAATGTGCTTAGCATCCGACGTTTCGACAATCTTCGCCGGAAAGTCTCCGGCTAACCGTATCTGCCTGCCTTCCGGCGTAATCGTCCAGCCCTGCGGCAGCCGTGTCTGTGCAAACGAGCAACCGGCAAACAGGAGAATTAACGTCTTGAACATTTTGAGGAGTACCCAAGAAAAAAAATGGGCGCGAGCACATTGGCCCACGCCCGCTTGGAGGAGCTCAGCGAACCCAGTTTCGCTCGAACAAAAGTAAACGTCGTCTACGCCGTGTAAACGTCTTGTAAATTCCACCCCAGGCCTCGCACGCCTTGCCGCATTTACACATTCATTGCGATTCCTTTGCACGTCCCGTTGCACTTTCCCGATACGCTCCCGAATGTAGATGTCCTCCGTGAGCGTCCGCAGAGTCGAACCATCGCTATCCATGGCAGATCCGCTTGCCGCATTTGTTCCCTTGCCGTTCCATCACGTACTCTTCCCGTATGGATTCCCGGTACACATCAAGGCAACGGATCCAGCCGTAATCCGCGCTTCGGAATTGTGCTGGGGTGGAACGAAGGCGCGCTTTCGCGAGAACCCGATCGAGCTTCGTTTTCTGATCACCGAAGGCTCCACGCGCCGCCGGCAGCCCGCGATCCCGCAATTCCGTGCGCAATCCAACTTACTCGTGATGGTGGCCGATCGCAACAATTTCGCCTGCTGCGATCTCTCCTCCGGTCTCGGCTCCGCGTTTCTTTCGAAGGCCGCCGTGACCCATGCTTCGTATTTCCGCTTTCATTTTCTCGAAGCGATGGCTTACACGCTGCTGGACACCCGGCATCTTGTAACCGTTCATGCGGCCTGCCTCGAATATGAAGGACGCGGCTTCCTGCTTGTGGGTGACTCGGGCGCGGGCAAATCCACCCTGGCTTACGCCTGCGCCCGGCGCGGCTGGACGTATCTCACCGATGATGCAAGCGCGCTTGTGCGGCGACGCAAGAGCCGCGTCGTCCTCGGCAACCCGCGCACCTTCCGCTTCCGTCCATCGATCAGCACGCTCTTTCCTGAATTTTCCGGTCCTGCACGCCTGCGGAACGGCAAGCCAACCATCGAAGTTACCGTCGAGAATCTCGGCACGATTCGCACGGCACACGAATGCGAAATCGACTTCGTTCTCTTTCTCAACCGGGCAAACAGCGGCGTGAGCGACCCCTACGTCGAGCGCATTCTTCCCGAAAACGCGCTCCCGCGTCTGTTCCAGCAAGTCTGGCCCCCGGAACTGCCGATCCATCAGGAGCGCCTCGAAACGGTAGAAAACCTGCTCGACGCGCAACTCTACAACTTTTTCTACGAAGATCTGGACCAGGCGATCGACCTTCTTCAGCAACTCAGCCGCCGAGGTATACCTGCGTGAAACTTCTCTGCTTGTCTCTTCTCTTCTGCGCTGCCCTGTGTGCACAGGTCTCATCCGGCACGTTCTACGGCCAGGCGCTCGATCCTTCCGGCGCCCCCGTAACGGACGTCAAAATCGAAGTTCGCCAGGATAAGACCGGTTTCGTTCGTACTGCATTCACCGATGCCACAGGCTCCTATCGCGTGCCCGATGTCGATCCCGGCACGTACACGATCGCCGCATCGCGCCAGGGCTTTCGCACGTTTATTGCCTCGCATCTCACGCTCGAAATCAATCAGATCGCTGAACAGGATGTCCGGCTCGAAATCGGTCCGGCTCACGATTCGATCTCGGTCAGCGGGACGGTCAGCCCGCTGCAGACCGACGACAGCTCGGAAGGCTTTCACTTCAACGCTACGCAATTGAACGGGCTTCCGGTCGACGGCCGCAATGTCCTCTCGCTTGTGACGGTCGGCCCCGGTGCCATTCCGCGCCAGCTCGGCGGCTATGTTCACGATGGCGACAACGATTTGCAGCAGGGCTCGCGCGGATCCGTCGCCCTCAATCCTCCCATCAACGGCGCGCGGCCTTCCATGAATACTTACCTGATTGACGGCGCCTACAACACCGACCGCAATACCTTCGCCAGCGTAATTCTGCCGCCGCTCGATTCCGTCCAGGAGTTTCGCGTGCAGGCTTCGCTTGCCGGAACGGCTTTCTCCCAGGCCGCCGGTGGCGTCGTCGATATCGCAACGAAGTACGGGTCGAAAGAGTTTCACGGCAGCGCTTTCGAATACTTCCGCAACGAGGCAACGGATGCCCACAACTACTTTGACGATCCAACCCTGCCGCGGCCCATCTTCCGCCGCAATCAGTTCGGCGGCAGCCTCGGCGGTCCGCTGCCGCTGAAGTCGACATTCTTCTTCGTCTCCTATGAAGGCTTACGGCAAAAATCTGCCACGTCTTCGCTGCAGCTGGTTCCCGACGCAGCGCTTCGCAGCGGCAATTTTGCAAGCGCCGCCGCCATCTACGATCCGCTGACACTCGATGCCGCCGGCCGGCGCACACCTTTTGCAGGCAACGTCATACCGGACGCCCGTATCGATCCCATCGCGCGCAAATATCTGGCGCAATATGAGCCGCTGCCCAACCGCGCGCCCGGCTCTACCAGCAACTACCTCGATTCCACTCCGAGCACCAGCACCAACGACAGCGTATCGGGCCGCATCGATCATCAATTCCGTGATACCGGGCTGCTTTTCGGCCGCTATACGCTCAACAATGAAGACGGTGATTTCGCCGGAAACTTCCCGCTCCGGCCGAACTCGCAACAACTGCGCGCGCAGCAGATCGTCCTCGGACACACCTTTGCCAAAGTAAATTGGATCAACGAGCTGCGTGTGTCGTTCTCCCGCCTGCGCCTCTTCGATGTTCCGCTCAGCGCCTTTCACCAGAACGATGCCGCCTCGCTCGGTATCGATAATCCGCCGACCGATCCATTCGCTTTCGGTCTGCCGTACTTTTTCCTGACGGATTTTTCCACGGTTACCGACGACCCGACGCTGCCGCAAACGCAGCGCGATAACATCTGGGATTTCGCCGACACGTTCACCATTCTGCGCGGCCGCCGGACCTGGACCCTCGGCTTCGATTCCAGCATCTTCAATTTCAATTACCAGCAAAGCAATCTCATTCGCGGACGCTATACCTATACCGGCGCTTTCACTGCCAGCTCGCTCGATGGCAGTGGCGGCAATTCCCTTGCCGATTTCCTGCTCGGTTTCCCGCTCTCAACGCAGCGCACCGTCGGCTCGCCGCTCGCTTATATGCATCAGTCCAATATCGCCGCTTTCGCTCAGCACGACTGGCGTATTACCGATAGGTTTACGTTGAACCTCGGCTTGCGCTACGAATATTTTTCCCCGTTCACCGAAGCCCGTGACAAGCTCCTGAATCTGGACTGGTCGAATCTTCCGGCTGAGCCGCGCCTCGTTCCTGTCGATCAGGCCTCCGAGCCCAACCGCCTGAACTTCTCCCCGCGCGCCGGCTTTGCCTGGAAGTTGCCCGGCTTTCTTGCGCGCGGCGGTGACACCGTCTTCCGCGCCGGCTATGGCATTTATTTCAATCCCGAAATCGCCGATGAAGCATACTCGCTTGTCCTGAACGGCGTAGAAACGCAAATCAACGAAACGAACGGCGCTGCGCTGCCTGTTCTCAGCACGCGCAACGGTTTTGAAAATTCCACGGTAGCCGGGTTCCCAAGCTATTTCGGCCTGGACCGAAATGCTCCGACACCGTACCTGCAACAGTGGAACGCCAGCCTCCAGCGTGAGTTGCCGGGGCACATTCTGTTCGAAACCAGCTACGTCGGCAGCAAGGGCACGCACCTCGGGCTCTTCCGCCGCTTCAACACCGCGCTGCACACCGAAACGGGTGAAAACCTGAATCCACGCCCCGGCGATCTGCAATCGCTTCGCACCTTTCCCGATCTCGGCACGCTCTTCCAGCGCCAGCACATCGGGAATTCTTCCTACAACTCGCTTCAGCTCAAAGCCGAAAAACGCTTCCGTAATTCGCTTACGTTTCTTGTGAGCTATGTCTGGTCGAAATCAATCGACGACGCCGACAGCATCCTGGTCGGCTTTTTCGATAGCGCCGGCGCGCAAAACGAGAACAACCTGCGGCTTGAGCGCGGCCTCGCTTTCGCCAATGTGCCGCGCCGCCTGAGCGGCTCTTTCGTCTGGAGCATGCCGCAAAGTAAATTCCTGCGCCCGATCTTGAGCCACTGGCAGTTGAGCGGCCTGGTCACGCTGCAGGACGGCACTCCGCTGAATCCCTTCTATGCCGCTACCGATATCGCCAATTCCGGCACGCCCAATCGTCCGAACGTTGTCCCCGGACAGAGCATCAGTCTACCCGCCAGCGAGCGCACTCCCGATCACTGGTTCAACACCGCTGCCTTCAGCACGCCCGCACCGTTCACCTTCGGCAATGCCGGACGCAACATCATCCCTGGTCCCGGTAACGAAGTGATCGATCTCGCCATTGCCCGCCGCTTTCCGATCCGCGAAAACGCCGGCTTCGAATTCCGCGCTGAAAGCTTCAATATTCTGAACCATCCGAACTTCGGAATCCCCGGTCCCTATCCCGATCTCGGCCCGTTCTTCGGAAAGATATTCTCCACCGGATCGCCGCGCCGCTTCCAGTTCGGCGCACGCTTCGATTTCTGATGCCGCCGCTCAAAGACCCGGTTTTGCGCGCGCTGCTCGAGGCGCTCCAACTTCAAAATGCATCGGCTGGCGGCTTGCAAAACCTGACCGTCGCGCAATGGAATGACCTTCTCACACTCTGCGACAAAAGCCAGACCACGCTGCTCCTACGCTGCCTCCACCGGGACGATCTTCCCGCCTGGGTGCGCGAGCGAATCGACGGCAACTGGCGCGACAACATCGTCCGCAGCGAACGCTGGCACAACGCACTCCGGGAAATCGCTGCTGCGCTATCGCAAAATTCGATCGGGTTTATTCTTCTGAAGGGCACTACTCATTCGCCCGATCTTTCACCCGATCCACTGCTTCGCGGCTATGGCGATATCGATCTCTGGTGCCTCCCCGAGGAGGTGCACTACGCTCAGGCGGTCCTGCAATCCCTTGATTATCGGCCCGTGGGCACGTCGAAAAGCAGGCATCTCGCGCCCATGGTCCGCCAGCGCACCTGGGAATGGCGCGGAGACTACTTCGATCCCGATCTTCCCCTCTCCGTCGATCTGCATTACCAGCTCTGGGATGGCGAAATGGAATGCATCGCCGGCCCCGATGAACGCGAGATGTGGCTGCGCTCGGTCGTGTTCTCCGAATTCGCCGTTCTCGACAAAGCCGACACGCTCACCTTTGCCGCGCTCCACCTGCTCATGCATCTGCTACACGGTGACCTGCGCCTGCAGCGCGCCTGGGAAATCGCCTACTTCCTGCACACGCATTTCGCGGCCACCGAATTCTGGCGCCGCTGGCAGACGCTCTACCCCGACGATGTCCGCCGCGTGCAGCTTGTCATCTTCTCTCTCGCCCACCTCTGGTTTGGCTGTGAACTGCCTCCCCTGGTTGCCGTCGAAAGCAAAACGCTGCCGCCGGAAATCCAGCTCTGGATCGCGCGTTACGGCTGGTCGCCGGTGTCTTCTCTGGTTACTCCGAGCAAAGACGAGCTCTGGCTCAATCTCTCCCTGCTCGGATCCTGGCGCGACAAATGCCGGATCCTGGCGCGCCGCCTCCTGCCTGTCGCCGGCGCTTCCACCTTCGCCGCAGAATCACAAATTCCTCGCATCTTCTTCTGGCATCGCCTCCGGCATCATACCCGCAGCTTCCTCCCGACCTGCCTTCGCGGCCTCGCCTGGTGGTGCCGCTCGCGGCAGCTTAGCCGCGACTTCCTCAAATATCTCCTCGCCTCCGCTCTCTTCGATTTCGGCGAGTTTATCTTTTTCCTCCTCTACAACCTCTACCTCCTGGACCTCGGCTATCACGAGCAGTTCATCGGACAGATTTCCGCGACGATGACCGCCGGTACGCTCGCCGGAGTTCTTCCGGCCGCCGCCATCGGCACCCGCGCCGGCTTGCGTGCACCGGTTTTACTCGCCATCATCGGCGTTTGCGGCGCCGCTACTTTCCGCGCATTGTTCACGTCGCCGACCGCTCTTTTCGCGTCTGCTTTTCTCAACGGCTTCTTCATGGCATTCTGGGCCGTCACGCTCCTGCCTGCCGTTGCCGGATTTACCACCGAAAACAAACGCCCGTTCGGCTTCGCTCTCATCAGTTCGCTCGGCATCGGCATCGGCGCTATTGCCGGCTTCATCGGCGGCCGCCTGCCCGCTCTCATAACGCACTTTGCTCCTCTTACCCACGCCGTCACCGCTAAGCGCGCCGCCCTTCTGAGCGCATCCGTGTTTGCCACCTTCGCGCTGATTCCCGCCTTGTTCACCCGCTTTCCACGGCCCCCGGAACAAAAGCACGCACAGCGGGCCGCACCACATAACCGTTTCCTGCTTTTTTTTCTTCTCTGCGTCTTTATCTGGATGACCGGCACGGGTGGCTTCAATCCGTTCTTCAACGTCTACTTCGCCAGTCATCACCATCTCAGCGTCGAAAAGATCGGAAGCATCTTTTCGTTTGGCCAGCTTGCGCAGGTAGTTGCCATATTGCTCGCGCCTGCGATTCTCAAACGGCTCGGCCAGACCGCCGGCATCGTCACGATGCAATTGGCCACGGCCGCCACACTGATCCTTCTTGCCATCGTTCCGGGCCCACGCGTCTGCGCGGTCCTCTATATCGGATATGTCTGTTTCCAATACATGAGCGAGCCCTGTTTGTTCAGCGTGCTCATGAGTCGCGTACCGGAAGCCCTAAGAAACCGCGCCTCTGCCTGGAATTTCGGCGTGACTTCCATCGCCGGCATCTTCGCCGCCTCCGCCGCTGGCGCACTGCTCGCGAAATCCGGCTATTCCGTCACGCTTACCGCGTGTGCCGCTCTTGTTATCGTTGCTGCGCTGCTGTTTCTGTTATCCTTTCGACCCGCATTGCCCAGAAGACTTGCCGCAATACGCCGCCAAAAATCGCCATCCCAAGCGGAACATGCAGCGCCGCATGATGAAGATGGCCTGCCGCAAACTCCACAATCTCTGCAGCCAGAAGTCCTGCACTCGCAACCGGCACCCAGCGGGGACATGCCCCTCTAAGCCTCGTTGCAATCGCCGCGAGCGTCTGAACGAACGCGAGCGGCACCAGAATCCTCGCTGTAAACTCATGCAGAACCAACCCGCGGCCGTTTCCGCCGATCAGAATTCCGGCGAATAGCGCCTGCGTCAATAGAAGAACGGCATGCGCCAGTAAAATGCCACGAAAGATAGTTATCGGTTTCATCATTAAAGGAGACCGGACAACGGCTCGCGCCGTGACGCCTGTCACAAACGCGCCCCATCGCCGGTCTCGGGAGTTTGAACATCATGCAGGAAAATGGCGCAGCACGCGCGAGTGATTCCGACGGCTCCATTCGCCTGGCAACCTTCGATCAGTACCGGAGCCTGCTTTTCTCAATTGCCTATCGCATGCTCGGCAGCGTCGCCGATTCCGAGGACATGCTGCAGGAAACGTTCATCCGCTGGCAGCAGTCAAGCGCTGAGGAAATCCGCTCCCCGCGCGCATTCCTCGTCACAATCATCAGCCGTCTTTGCATCAACCACCTGCAATCGGCGCGCGTACAGCGGGAAGAGTACTTCGGCGAGTGGCTGCCCGAACCGCTCGTCACCGGGCCCGCGGGCGATCCTTTCGGCATCATCAAAGTGGATGAGTCGCTTTCGATGGCATTTTTGCTGTTACTCGAGCGTCTCACCCCGGTCGAACGCGCCGTCTTCCTCCTGCGCGACGTCTTCGAGTACGAATACGCCGAAATCGCCGCGATCATCGCACAAAGCGAAGTAAATTGCCGCCAAATTCTGCGCCGGGCACGGCAACATGTCACGGCCATGCGCCCCCGCTTCGAAGTGTCCGCGAAGAAGCAGAACGATCTCCTCGCGAGCTTTCTGGAAGCGATAGAAACCGGCGAAACCGAGCCGCTTCTCGCTCTGCTCTCAAAGGACGTCGTGCTCCACTCCGACGGCGGCGGCAAAGCGGTCGCTGTGCCGAACGCGATTCGCGGCGCCGATAATGTTGCGCGCGGCATTGTCGGCGGCTTCAAGCGGCTCGTGCCCACGACGCTCGTGCGCCGCTTCATGCATATCAACGGAGAACCCGGTGTGGTCAACTATCTCGACGGCAAACCACACTCCGTTCTCACTCTCGCGACCTCCGGCGGCCGCATCCGCGCCATCTACGTCGTAACCAACCCGGCAAAGCTCGCCAACCTCCGGGAGTTGCCGGCTTCGGAGAACCGCGAAGCATGAACATTCTCAGCGCAACCTACTCCCACCGGTCTGCCGGCAATGGCTTGCTCGCGCTCGAGCCGCTCGTCACCTTTGCTGCCCTCGCTATTTCCTACTGGACACGACACGTACACCGCCTGCCAGCAGTGACCACTCATTCGCTTAGCTTCGATATCCGCCACTTCACCCGATCAGATGACCGCGCAGGGCCTTTGCAACCGCCTCTGATTTCGAATGCACCTGCAGCTTCTCGTAAATCCGGCGAACGTGAAACGAAATTGTGTTGATAGAGACGTTCAGTTCCGCCGCAGCCGTTTTATAGTTGTGTCCGTCAACCAGCAGCTTCAAAATTCGGCTTTCATGCGGCGTCAGCTCGTAATCGGCGCTCTCCGCCGGCCGGATCTTCTGGAATAAGGCGATCACGCGCCGCGCGATTTCAGGCGATACCGGCGCGCCTCCGTTTGCCACTTCGTGAATACATTCGATCAGGCGGGCGGGCGGCGTGCTCTTCAGCAGATAGCCGAAAGCACCCGCGCAGAGCGCCTGGAAAATCCGCTCATCGTCGTCATAAACCGTCAGGATCATGACCTGAATCGCCGGATACCGCTCCTTGAATTTGCGAGTGCCCTCAATTCCCGAGACACCCGGCAGCCCGATATCGACCAGCGCCACATCCGGAGCCTCGCGCGCGAATTGCCACAGCGCCTCTTCAACCGTCCGGCATGCGGCGATACACCGATAACCGGACGTCCCATCGATCAAGATGCGCAAACCGTTGCGAATCTGATCCTGGTCCTCAATGATGGCGACCTTGAGCGTGCCATCAAGTATACGTTGCGGGTGCATCTCCGCGCCCCACCTGTTCAGGTAGTTACACGAACCGGCACGCGTAGCACCACACGCGTTCCCCCGCCTTGGCCGTAACCGAAATCCAGCTCCGCTCCCATTCGCCGCGCGCGCTCTGCCATGCTGCCGAGGCCGTGTCCCGAGCCGTTGGCCTCTTTCCCGAATCCCGCGCCGTTGTCCTCCACCCGCAATTCCAGCCGGCTCCCTTCCATCGAAACCATTACCTCTGCGCGCGTGCAGTGCGAGTGCCGGACCACGTTGTTCACCGCTTCTTTGAAGATCAGGTATATCTCGCGTCTCAGTCCCACGGCAATCGGCACAGCTCTTTCCGGCAGCGATGCTCGGAACTGGAAGTCGATCCCGCCGCCGCTGAATACATCGCTGCTGAATCGTCGCATGCGCTGCAAAAGGTCACTCAGTTGATCGCGCTGCGGGTTGACGCTCCAAACGATATCGCTCATTGACTCGGACAAATCGCGCGAGACCGATCCAATCCGCGCAAGCATCCCCTTCAGCTCGGCGCCGCCCCCATCCACACGCATCTGCGCCACTTCCGTCAGCACCGCAATCTGGCACAAGCCCGAGCCGATGTCGTCATGCAGATCCGTTGCAATGCGCGTCCGGACTCGTTCAAGCTCGAGCAGCCGCAGCGTACGGTAGCGGTGCAGCCAGTAAAACATTGCCGCCGCACTGAGCGCGAGCAGCAGACGGAACCACCAGCGCTGCCAGAATGGCGCAAGCACGGTGAACTGCAGAACCGCCGGCGCTCCCTCCACCACGCCATCCCGCACCAGCCGCACACTGAACCGGTACTTGCCCGGAGCCACGCTGCTGTAGTTCACTGTGCGCTGGCTCGATGCCGGACTCCACGAGCGCTCGGCGGGCTCGAGCCTGTATTGATATCTGAGAACATCGCCGGGCGCAAAGGCCAGGCTGGAAAAATCCATCTGCAACTGATTCTGGTTCGGAGCGAGCGTCAAAGGTGGAGCGCCGTTTTCGCTGAAACCGTCAAGCGCCACGCCTCGAATCCGTACACGCCGGATAAATACCGGAGATGGTACATGCGCGCCCGGCGCTTCCGGAAACATCCGTGAAATGCCCTGCTGCGAAGCGGACCACAGCACACCCGCGCGGTCGAAAAGCAGATCTCGCAATCCAGCCCCCGCCAGCCCATCCGCCTGAGTGTAATGACGGACCAGCATCGGGGTAATGAGACCTGCAGCGCCAATGCGGTCGATCCCGTGCCCGGTTGCGATATAAATGCGTCCTGCGCGATCCTCGGCAATGCAGAGCACAATATTGCTCGAAAGGCCGTCCTGTACTCCGAATCGCTGGAAGCGCGGCCGGGCCGCCGTTGGTTCATCGATGCGTGTCAACCCTCGCAAAGAAGCAATCCAAAGTCTTCCGGCGCAGTCCGTGTGCAGCGCCTGAATGCCGCCGCCCGCCAATCCATCTTCTTCGCTGTAAAATGCGAACCCGCCATTGCGAAATCGTGCGAGGGTGCCATCGTAGTACCCGATCCAGACCGCGCCTTCGCGATCTTCCGCAAACGCGGAAGCCACCGTCTCGCTGTGCTCGCCAAAGTGCCGAAAGGAATCGCTGCCCCGGTCCCAGCGGCTGAGTCCGTTCATTCCCGCCGGGCCGATACACGCCAGCCAGATCCCGCCCGCCCGGTCTTCGAAGACGCGAAAAATATCGTTTGTGCGAAGGCCGTTGCGCGTCGTATAGACGGCTTTCGGCCGGCTTCCTGAAAGTTGCTCTAGCGGAACACTTGGAAACCGAACCAGTCCCTCCGCGGTCGGAAACCACCATTCGCCGCGTCGGTCATGCACAATCGTCTGGTGCCAGCCCCAGCCCAGGTAGGCGCTGTGCTGGCGCGGAATCGCCGGCGTGATCTCGATGAATCGATTCCCGCGTAAAGCGTTAATCACGTGATGAAAAGCGACATGCACATTCCCCGCGTTGTCGGGAAAGAGTGTCGCGTTCACGCCGGTAAATCGTCCGAAGCTGATGTGGTCGCGCGCATCGTAGGCCACGAAACCTCCACGTGCGACGCGCATGGCTCCGCCGCTCTCGGCTCCGAGCCAAAGATTACCCTCCCGATCCGTACACAGCGCAACCAGACTATCGGCCGAGAGGCCATTCACCCGTCTGTAGATCCGCACCGGTCTTTCGGAAAGAACCGAACCACAGCGCCACTCCACCAAGCCGTCCGAAGTTGCCAGCCAGAGTTTCCCGCCCTCGTCTTCGAGCATCGACCACACGATCACACGCTGTTTGGGCACGTATACCGGAAGGATTTTGTAGCCTTCGGCCACCGCCAGAATGCGCCACAGACCGAAGCCGGTACCGGCCCATAGCCGGCCCGCATGATCTTCGAACATCGCATTCCACAGAAAGTCGCTGCCCTCGCGTGGCCGTATCACATATGCGGACAACGCTCCATCGCGCGCGCGCCGGTACAACGCTTGAAACGTTCCGATCCACAAGTTGCCCCGGCTATCTTCGAAAATCGAGCGCACTCGCTCGTCGAGAGGCCGCGGGCCTCCTTTCAATATGAGTGGCACTCGCTCGAATCGCCATGCCGCGCCGCCCTGCGCCTCGCTGCGCCGCAAACGCAACAGGCCGCCTTCTGTGCCGCACCAGACTTGCCCGCTGCGATCTTCATAAAGAACATACATTCGCCGGGCGTCTTTGCCCGCGGGACGGAACACGACAAACTTCCTGGCAGCCGGCGCCTCCGGCTGAAACTTCGCAAGCCCGTCGCTTGTCGCGGCCCAATACTCGCCCGCTCGCGTCTCGAGAAAGTCAAAGACCGCGTCGCGCGGAAGGCCATTCGCTCTTCCGTACGATTCGAAATCGTAGCCGTCGAAGCGCGCCAGGCCTTCATCGGTCGCAAACCACAGAAAGCCGCGCGAGTCCCGCCGGATCGCATTGACCCCCTCGCTTGGCAGACCTTCCGCCTCGCCGTACACGCGGATGGGAAGACGGTCGCACACGGCGGCAGATGCAAATGCCACGAGCGCCAGGGTCCATCTCACCGCGCTGCCAAACGGATGCGCCGGTGATCGCATAACTTTTTGCCTTCCAGTGATTGTCTCTCAAAAACACAGCGGCAAATCACGCACCATCCTCATGAAACACTAAGAGAAGATGTCCCTCGCGACCAACCCTCCGGGCGGCCAGCTCACGCTTTCTCTCCAGCCGGAGCGCCGCGTCTTTCAGGTACACGAACTGAATGCCGCCGTCCAGCAGGTCTTTGAGTCCGATTTCCGGAATATCTTCGTGGCGGGTGAGATTTCCGGGTGCCGCCAGGCGTCAAGCGGCCACTATTATTTCGCACTCAAAGACGAACAGAGCCAGTTACGCTGCGTGCTCTTCAAAGGCGCCGCCCGTTTCGCGCGCTTCAAGCCGCAGGAAGGCCTGGCTGTCATCGCGCGCGGCAATCTCGAGGTCTACGCCGCCCGAGGCGAATACCAGTTCATCGTTGAAATGCTCGAGCCGCAAGGCGCCGGAGCGCTTCAGCTTGCCTTCGAGCAATTGAAAAAGAAGCTCGCGGCGGAAGGCTTATTCGAAGCGGCGCGCAAGCGGCCCTTGCCGAAACTGCCGCGCCGCGTCGGCATTGTCACGTCTCCTTCCGGCGCCGTGATCAGCGACATTCTGCACGTTCTCGGACGCCGCTTTCGGGGCCTGCATATCCGGCTGTACCCTGCGCAAGTGCAAGGCGAAGGCGCCGTTGAGCAGGTCTGCTCCGGTTTGCGCTACTTCAGCCAGTGCGGCTGGCCAGAAGTCGTCATTCTGGCGCGTGGCGGCGGCTCACTCGAAGATCTCTGGACATTCAATGAAGAAGCGGTCGCGCGCGCCATCGCTTGTTCCCGCGTGCCGGTGGTTTCGGCCATCGGCCACGAGACCGATTTCACCATCGCCGATTTCGTTGCGGACCAGCGCGCGCCTACTCCCTCCGCTGCCGCCGAAATTGTTGTCTGCACCAGCGCCGCGTTGCTCGACCAGGTGCAAACCTGCCGCAGCAAGTTAACGCAGGCCGCGCGTTATCGCCTGCTGATCGCCTCGCGCGACTTGAACCAGCGGGGCGTCGAGCAGGCCGCGCGCCTGATCCATCGCCGCATCAATAACGCTGCCCAGCGCTACGACGAGCTCGAAAGCCGGTTACAGGCAACCAACCTGCATCTGCGCTTTGCGCGTCTGCGTCATCGCACAGAATTGCTGCGTGAGCGTCTGCTCAAAGCCCAGGAAGCGCGCCTCTGGCGCCTGGACACCCGGGTGCACACACTTGCCTCGCATCTGGAGCAACTAAGCCCGCTCGCGGTTCTCGAGCGCGGCTATGCCATCGTCGAAAAGCCGGGCGCCGGTATTATTCGCGCCGCCACCGAAACGTCACCGGGAGACACGCTGGGCATTCGCCTCCACCACGGCACTCTTCAAGTGGAAGTCAAACAGCAAAATTGAGCCCGCAGCGTAGCCCGCAAGTTATTCCAAGCGAAAGCTCTGTAACATCCGCGAAAATGTAGGCTTCAATTTCTCAAAATCGGGCGAAGGCGCAATAAACACGAAATAGCGCAGTAAGCCGTCTTTCTGCGGAAACGCAACAATCCAGTCGCGCTCGCCTTTGCCGCCATTGGCGGAAGGATTCTCGCAGTCGACGCTATGCCCACTCACGCCGTTCGCGGCCACATCACTATGCCCGCGCGCCTGCAGCCCCGGATTTTCACGCGCAATGTTCTCGATCAGTGCATCAAGTGCCGCGTCCGTCGTCATCTGTGTCTGCGGTTGATACCGGTCGGTGAGCACGCCGTAAACGACATTCCCTGCCCCGCCATCGGCCGAGCGCGCAATTCCGCCCGCTGGCGCAATCATCGCCGCATCGCGCGTACCGTATGCCTGCCAGTTCCCAGGCGCTTCGATCGAAAAGCCGTCGCCGCGCAATGTCTTCCAGTTGCCTGCCGTGTTCAGGTCCACCGTTCCAGGTGCGCCGGCCTGTGCGGACGGCTGGTTCACCCCGCTTCCCACCGTTTGATTCGGGCTCTCGCGCCGCCATGCTCCGGAAGAAAGTTCGCGTGCCGTGTACGCGTGCATTCCGCTCACCTGCTTCTGAATACTGGCGAACTTCGGCGTATTCGTCACGTAATTCGACCGCGGAGCGAACGTCGCGATCTCTTTATTCACATACTCCGTTCGATTGCCGGGATTTGGGTGGTCGCTCATAAACTGCGAGCCGCCCTCGCCGTACTTGGTACGTATCGTTTCGAAAAATTGGGCCATCGCGTGCGGATCATAGCCCGCATCGTACAGAATTCCCACGCCTTCCAGATCGGCTTCCTTCTCCGCTCCGCGCGACATCTTCAGAAACCCGAGCCCGGCCGTCATGCCGATACCTTGCGAGGCAAGCTGGCCCGCCGCTCCGCCCAGCAGCACACCCGCGGCAATCTGTCCCAAGCCCGCAATCAGCCCGACCCGCTGCTCTTTTACCGCGTTGCACACCGAGTGCTGCAGCACCACGTGCGAAATCTCGTGCGCCATCACACCCGCAAGCTGCGCTTCGTCCGTGGCCGCCTGAATCGTCCCCAAGTTGACGAAAATCGTCCCGCCGGGCAGCGCGAACGCGTTGATCTCGGCCGAATTCACAACGTGGAAATTGTAGGGCCACTTGTACCCTGGCGCCTGCGCCACCAGCTTCTCTCCGAGCTGCTGGACGTACTTTGTCACCGGGCTCGAGTCGGGCAGCACCGGCATCTGCTTGTAAACCTGCTCGGTTACCTTGTGCCCCAGGGCAATCTGCTTCTCCGGCGGAATGTTGTTCTTGCAAGGGGCGATCTCGACACGCGCCTGGCAAAAACCTCCCCCTAGCAGAAACGTGAGCGTCAAAAGAACGGATCGCATGCCTGGCCCATCACTCTATTTTTATACTGAGACTTGGAACCGAAGTTGCGCCCGCGTGCGGTTTGCCTGCTGAGCGGCGGTCTCGATTCGACAACCTGCCTTGCCATCGCCCGCCATGCCGGCTTCGACTGTTATTGCCTCTCGTTCGACTACGGCCAGCGTCATCATATAGAGCTTGAGGCGGCCGCGCGTGTTGCGAAAAATCTTGGAGCGGCCGAGCACCGCATCGCGCGCATCGATCTGCGCGTCTTCGGCGGCTCCGCTCTCACAGATTCCATAGAAGTTCCCAAGGATCGCACGGGAAATTCGGGCATTCCCGTCACGTATGTTCCCGCGCGTAACACGATTTTTCTTTCATTCGCGCTCGCTTACGCCGAAGTAATTGAAGCCGCGCACATTTTTATCGGCGTGAATGCGATCGATTATTCCGGTTATCCGGATTGCCGGCCGGAATTTATAAGCGCGTTCGAGGGCATGGCCAATCTCGCGACCAGAGCCGGCGTCGAAGGGCGCATGCATCTGAAAATCGAGACGCCGCTTCTCCACATGACCAAGGCCGATATCGTCCGAAAGGCTTTCGAATTGGGTGTGGAACTCCAACTCACGCACAGTTGTTACGACCCCGATGCTGCGGGGCGCCCCTGCGGCGGCTGCGATTCCTGTGTACTTCGACGCAAAGGCTTCGCCGAAGCCGGCTATGCCGACCCGCTCGTGGCCTGACCCTGCATGAAAATCAGCGAAATTTTCTACTCGCTGCAGGGCGAAGGCTCGCTTGTCGGCGTGCCCTCGGTTTTCGTGCGAACATCCGGTTGCAATCTGCGCTGCACCTGGTGCGATACGCCCTATACATCCTGGGCGCCCGAAGGAGAGAATCTCTCGACCGAAGAAGTCGTGGCCGCCGTCAGAGCGTTCCAAACGCACCATGTCGTCGTGACCGGCGGCGAACCCATGATCGCGCCGGCCATCGTGGAGCTCACAGAACTCCTGCGCGCGGCCGGCCTGCACATCACCATTGAAACCGCCGGCACTGTATTTGCACCGGTCGCCTGCGACCTCATGAGCATCAGCCCGAAACTGGCCAACTCCACGCCGCACGAGCGCGATAACGGCCGCTGGGCGGCGCAGCACGAGCGCCTTCGCTTTCAGCCGGATGTGCTGCGCGAGCTGACTGCGAGCTACCCATATCAATTGAAGTTCGTGGTTTCGTCACCGGACGATCTCGCGGAAATTGAAACTGTCCGCGCCTCTTGCCATGCGGACCCCGCGCATATGATCCTGATGCCGGAAGGAGTAAACCGCGAAGTCCTCCGCGAGCGAGCTCTATGGCTGGCCGAGATCTGCAAGCGGACCGGTTACCGCTTCAGCCCGCGCCTCCACGTCGACCTATGGGGAGACCGCCGCGGCGTCTGATGACTCAAAATCCTCCTCCGCCAGCCGCTCCCGCATCTTCTGCTTCCACCACTCGGCCAGCCCTTGCATCTGGAGCATGCGCTTCGCAAATTCGGAATCAAACCGAAAATAAGCGCAGCGGTTGATCGCCGGAATCGCGCCGGCCGGATTCAGCCGCTCTTCCACTGTGTACGGGTCGCCCGCCTCCAGCATTCCCGCTTCGAGCACGCGTAAATAAAATCCGGTGCGATTCTCGCGGATCGTCAGCTTGACCCAATCGCTGCGGCCGACGCGCCGCGCCTGGTTCGTGCAAGGAATACGCGGCCCGCTTACCTGCGCGAGTACCGTACCCAGCCGTACGATATCGCCTGCGCAGACATCCTCTTCGGTAACCGAATCGAGCGTAATATTTTCTCCAACGTTTCCCGCCTCAAGCTGCATCGCATAATGCGTATTCCAGAAGTTGTAATGGTCGGTTAAATGGGCGCAGAGCGCCGCATCCGGCCCGCCGTGATAGGGCTGCGCGACGCCATCGCCCTCAATTCCGCGTAAGCCGACGCGCACCGGGCCCCTAACCGGATTGCGGAAGATCGACGAAACCCAGGTTCCGCGCGCGTCTTCCATTCGTTTCGGCTTGCCGGCGAACACCGCAGTTACCGAGCCTTGCACACCTCTATTGTCGTAGACTCCCTATTAAACTGGAGTTTGGAACCCGATTCATTGAGACACCGCCTGCGCGCCGTTAGCTATCTGAACACCGTTCCGCTTATTTGGGGCATGCAGCACGGTCCGGAGCACGGTAGCGTCGATCTCTCGTTCTCCATTCCTTCCGATTGCGCGCGCGATGTCGAAAACGGCGTCGTCGAAGCCGGCCTCGTACCGGTCGCGGAAGTCGCACGCCAAAATCTCGAAATCGTTCCGGGCACGGGCATTGCCTGTCACGGAGCCGTGCGCAGCATTCTTCTCTTCTCGCGTGTGCCGTGGACTCAGATCAAGACCTTCGCAGCCGATGCCAGCTCGCGAACCTCAGTCGAGCTCGCTCGTATCATTCTCCGCGAGCGTTTTGGCGTCGAGCCGCAGATCACACGAGAGCAGCCGCGACTCGCGGACATGCTTTCCCACGCGGATTGCGCACTGGTGATCGGCGATCCCGCGCTGCAGATCGAACCCGAGCGCGCCGGCGTCGAGTGGATGGATCTGGGCGCGGAATGGCTGCGCTTAACAAGCCTTCCCTTTGTATTTGCAGTATGGGCGGGTAAGCCCGGTATTCCCGTTGAGTCCCTGTCCCGCATCACCATGGCTTCCTACCGCTTCGGCAGCGAGCATTTGGACGAAATCGTAGAAAGCGAACACGCCCGCCACGGCATTTCGCGCGAATTGGCACAGCGTTACCTCACGCAGCACATCCATTTCGAGATCGGCAAAGAACAACAACGGGGCCTCGATGCTTTTCTCGAACTCGCCCGCCTACGCCCCGTGCTCACCCTGGAACCATGATGACTCGCCAGCAAGCTATCGATTTTTTCCGCAGCGACGATCTCGTCGGGATCGGCATGGAAGCCGACGCCACTCGCAGGAAGTTGCATCCTGACGGCATCGTCAGCTACATCATTGACCGCAATATCAACTACACGAACTTCTGCACAGAATATTGCAGCTTCTGCGCCTTCTATCGCCCGATGGGCCACCAGGAAGGCTATATTCTGCCCGAAGAGCTGGTCCTCGAAAAAATTCAGGAGACGATCGACCTCGGCGGCACCGGAATTCTCATGCAGGGCGGCTTGCATCCAGACCTCAAAATCGAGTGGTACGAGAATCTGCTGCGCAAGATAAAGTCTCGCTTCAATATCTGGTGCCATTGCTTTTCGGCGCCTGAGATCGTCAACATCGCCGAGGTAAGCGGGCTCTCTCTGCATGACACCATCGCGCGCTTACGCGACGCCGGGCTCGATTCCATTCCCGGCGGCGGCGCCGAAATTCTCGACGACGATGTGCGCCATCGCATCAGCCGCCTGAAATGCCGCACCGATGAGTGGATCGACGTACATCGTACGGCTCATGCGCTCGGCATGCGCACCACGGCCACCATGATGTTCGGTACCGGCGAAACAATCGAACAGCGCATCAATCACTTCGAAATCGTGCGCCGGATTCAGGAAGATACCGGCGGTTTCACCGCATTTATTCCGTGGTTTTTCCAGCGCGAATATACTTCGCTCGGCCGCTTCGTGAAAGAGGAAGCAACGGCCGTCGAGTATCTGAAAATGCTGGCGCTTTCGCGCGTCTATCTCGATAACATTCTGAACGTGCAGGCTTCCTGGGTTACGCCCGGCTTAAAAGTTTGCCAGCTCGGATTGCGCTTCGGCGGCAACGACGTCGGCAGCATCATGATCGAAGAGAACGTCGTTTCTGCGGCCGGAACGCATCATCGCGCGACGGAGGAACAGCTCCGGCGGCTCATCCGAGACGCCGGTTTTATACCAAAGCAGCGCGATACACTCTATCGCACATACTTCTTGAACTAGAGTGAAGCAGGGTTGCGCCTGCGCCGGCGTGCCTAACTCGCCTGTTGCTTCTGCGGCCGGGCAGCCTTGATGCGCTTCATATTCAGCGATTTTTCCATCCAGTCATTCGCTTCATTGGCCAGCGCTTTGGCCTGATCCGCGTCGTCGGCGAGAGCCGCCTTTTCCCGCAAAAGCAGATTGATGTACGACATCGCGTCTTCGTTTTCTTTATCGATGCCGAGCGCCTTCTTCAACTGCTCGAGTCCGCTGTCAATCGACTTCTGGTACTTCTCCTTCAACTCCTCCTTGACCTTCTGGTCTTTCAGAGGTCCGGGATCGTTCGGCGACAGCTTTCCGTTCACGCGCGCGGTTTGAATATCGGCAAGAGCATCATAGTAATCGATCACCCCCAGGTAGTAATACGCTTCGGCATCTTTTGGATCGACTTCGATGCGCCGCTCGTTCCACTTGCGCGCCTCTTCAAAAGCGGCTTTTCGCTGCTCGGGATTCGAGGTTGTTGCCTTGTTGTAAGCCATGCTGGCCATCGAGGCGAGCGCCTGGGAATTGGATGGATCCTTCTGCAGAATCTTCTGGAATTCGGTCTGCGCCATGTCGTAGTTCTTCTTGTTGTCGGGCGAATCGGCGCCCGGCACCCACTGAATGAAGTACGACGTCGCCAGGTACGCCTGCGCATTCGTGTTATTCGGATCCAGGCGCACGGCTTCCTTGAAATGGCGGACCGCCTCGGGATAGTGGTTGTTCTTGAACGCAATGACGCCTTTGTTCATCTGGTCGTTCGATTGAAGTCGCGCGCAGCCCGCGAGCAACACCAGGCCGGAACACAAAACTGCTGCAACAAACGTGGATTTTCCCGTGATACGCATTGTGATGGCTCCCCCGGCGTTACTGGCCTGCTTCCACTTTCGGCGTCATGATACCGACCTTGTCGAGACCCGCGCCTTTGGCGTCGTCTATAGCCTGTGCCACGTAGCGGTAATCGACATCCGGATCGCCCTTGACGAAGACAACTTTGGTCGCGCGCGTCTTGAAGATGTCTTCCAGCCGCTGCTGCAGATCGGTCTCCTTAATCGGCTGCCCGTTGATCTGCATGCTCGCGTCCTTAGCGATCTCGACCACAACGTTCGGGTCCTGGCTCGGCGGAGGCGGCGGCTGATTCGGCGGCGGTGGCTGCGGAACCAGTGTATCGAGACCGTGCGGTGTTAAGGGCGTGATCACCATAAAGATGATCAGCAGCACCAAAAGCACATCGATGAGCGGCGTTACGTTAATATCTGCTTTGGCTCCGCCCGAGCCGCCTACTGAAAAAGCCATAACTGAATTCCCCTTCCTGGACCCGCTCTAGAGGACCGCGTTGGCCCGCCTCTTATCCTTCACTTCTTCCGTAATCAGCCCCAGCTGATCCACCCCGACCGTCCGCAGACTGTCGATCACCTCCGTTACGCTCGAAAAGCGCGCCCGCGCATCGGCCTGAACGTAGACCGTCTTATCCGAACGATTCGTCTGCAGGTCCTTCACCTTGTTCGGCAGATCATTGGTTTGAATCAATAAATTCCCCGGGCTCAGATAAACTCGTCCATCCCGCGTAACGGAAATCAGAATGGCGTCCTCTTTGTCCGCTTCCTGCATCTTGATATCGTTGTGCGTTTTCACCTTGTTAACCTGAATACCTTTCGTCAACATAGGCGTGATCACCATGAAGATGATAAGCAGCACGAGCATGACATCCACCATCGGCGTGACGTTGATTTCCGAAACCACCGGCGGCGCTTTCATCAGTTTCATTTCAATGCTCCTTGATCGGATTCCGACCTGGCCTTTGCCTTGAACAAGGGAGCGGGGCTCTTGCTGAAGCCGCCGCCCCCTGCTATCGATTCAACCAAGCCAGTTCCTGTTAATTAATTCCTACTTCGCCACGCTGCGCGCCTGCGTGCGCTTCAGGAAGTAGTCAATCAGCTCGGAGCTGGAGTTGCCCATTTCCACATCGAACGCTTCAATTCGATTGGTGAAATAGTTGAACATCCAGACGGCCGGAATAGCCACAAACAGACCGACGGCGGTGGTAATCAGCGCTTCCGAAATACCGCCGGCGACAGCACCCAGACCGGTCGATTTCGATGTGGAAATCGACTTGAACGCGTTCATGATGCCGACCACCGTACCGAACAGACCGACGAACGGAGCCGTAGAGCCGATGGTCGCCAGGCTGCTCACACCGCGTTTCAACTCGGCATGCACAATCGCTTCGGCGCGTTCCAGCGCGCGGCGCGACGCTTCGATATCCTCGCCCGGAATCTCGGTGCTCATCTGATGCGCTTTGAATTCCTGTAATCCTGCCACCACCACCTTCGCCAGATGGCTCTTGTTGAAGCGGTCGGCGATCTTGATAGCTTCGTCCAGCTTACCCTCGCGCAGCGCGCCTGCCACCGCCGGCGCAAAGGCGCGCGATTGTTTGCGGGCGGCGTTGTACGCGATCAGGCGATCGATCATGACGCCGATCGACCATGCCGACATGATGAACAGCACGATAACCACGGCTTTCGCCATGAGGCCCATGTTGCCCCAAACCGACCGCGGGTCGAAGCTAATACCTTCGGCTTCCTGGAATAACCAGAAGGCCCAGACTTGAAGTTGCAAAAGCATGTTTGTCTCCTAAGTTGAATCGATAGTTCTTTCACTCACTGGCGCACCCGGTCGTTATCGGCCCGGCGCGCGGCTCACTTGTTACTGGCTCAAGGTGAAGTTCACGATGATATCAGTAACGACCTCCACCGGCTGTCCGTTCAACTGTGTCGGCCGGTATCTCCACTGCAAAACTGCCTCTTTTGCCGCGTTGACCAGGAGCGGATGCCCGCGGACAAGCTGCAGATTTTCGATTTTCCCGTCCTTGCTGATCACCGCATTGAACTCAACCGTCCCCTGCACACGCGCCGATTTGGCGAGCGCCGGGTACACCGGCTGAACCTTATGAATCAGATTCGCTTCGGCGACCTGACCACCGATACGCACCGGCCCGGTAGGCTTTGCCTTGGGAGGCGGAGGCGGAGGTGGAGCTCCGGGAACGCCGCCCAGCACGCCGCCCAGCACACCGCCGGCAGCTCCACCGGCTTCACCGGTTCCGCCCACGACACCAATTCCGGCATCGGGCGGCGGGGCAGCTTCTTCAATCTTGTTGATCGTTTTCGGGATGACTTTTGGCGCCAGCAACTGGTTCGCAACAAACTGTTTCACCACCGGCTTCTGGACCACTTTCTGTGCCGGTGGCGGAGGAGGCGGCGGTGGCGGAGGCGGTGGGGGTGCTACCAGCATGCTCTTCAACTGCGCGCTCGGCAAAGTCTGCGTGTAAATGAGTGGAATCAGGATCAGCACTCCAATGATCCCGATCTGCAGCAGCAGCGAGAGCACAATCGTCGTAGGCTTTCTCGTTTTGCCTTGGTTTGTAAATGTTTGCTCAAACATCTCTTTCCTCCTCGGGCCGCTGGCGGCCCCGCTCACGAGCGCCGCGGATCGTCCCGCGACCCCTTCCTTTCCTACTTGGCGGTTCGCACCGCCTTTGCATTCTTCACCGGCTTGGCCGCACTTTGCGACCGGCCGCTCACGGCGGCAGCGGGCCGGGTCTTTTTCCGGTTCTCCGCTATGTTATGCCAGAACACCAGAATCGGGCTGGCGATGAAAATCGACGAATACGTTCCAACAATGATACCCACCACCAGTGCGAAAGAAAACCCGTTTAGCACCTGCCCGCCAAACAAAAACAGAGAGAGCGCTGTCAGAAACGTAAGACCGGACGTCAGCACCGTCCGGCTCAGCGTCTGATTGATGCTGGCATTCACGATTTCGGCGAACGTTCCCCGCATCGAAAGATGCAGATTTTCACGAATCCGGTCGAAAACCACAATTGTGTCGTTCATCGAATAACCGACGAGCGTGAGCAGCGCGGCAATCACCGTCAGATCGATCTGCTTATTGAAGATCGAAAACAGCCCGATCGTGATGATGGTGTCGTGAAATACCGCCACGACGGCCGCTACACCGTAAATCCACTCGAAGCGGAAGGCGATATAAACCAGCATCGCGCCCAGGGCAAGCAGAACCACGTTAATCGCCTGCTGCCGCAGATCCGCGCCGATCTTCGGACCGACAAACTCAAATCCGCGAACATTGAAATTCCCCACAACGCATTGCGCTTTGATCACGGCCAGCGCTTTCGGCGTCATACCGGGAACCGCCGATAGCTCGTCGAGGTTGCGAATCAAGCCGGAATGCGCATCGCGATACCTCGTAATCGACTGGGCCAAAGCCTGCAACTGATCGTCGGAAAGAGCAACACCGCCGGCCGTCAGCGGATCGCGTAAGCGGTCTGCCAGCGCCGATTGGGTGGCCGTATTGATATCGAGCTTTCCCCCGGAGTTCGGGTTAAATGCGGCATTGAGAGTAGCCAGCATGTTCGCGCGCACCGTTTCGAGCGACGCCTGATCGCGCGCGCCGGTCGAAATCAACACTTCCTGCGAACCTGCGTTGTTTACTTCCTGCACTTCGATCTCACCGGAAATTTTCTGGCGAAGCGCGGATCGAATTGCCTCCGCGTGCGGGCGGCTGATGAAATTAACATCCATGAGCGCTCCACCGGTAAAATCAATGCCGTACTTCGGGCCGCCTTTCAAAAAAAGACTGATCAACCCCGCCGCGGTAAGAACAAGCGACAGGATAATGAACGGCCACTTCCTGCCAAGAAAGTCAAAATTCGTCTGCTTGAAAATTTCCATCGATCTTTACTGACGTGATCTCTAAAGGCAGGCATCTATAGGACATAGACACCGGTTCGTTATAAATGTTCCCAATCCAATCCAGAAGTTCATCAAATAACCGCAAGGCCCAGCGTCGCCTCAGATACTGAGCGCCGTCGCCGGCTCGGCTCCCGACGTCTCCCAGTCGAAAATGAAGCGCGACACGAAAACGGCCGTAAACAGATTGGCTATCAGGCCAATTACCAGGGTGACGGCGAATCCCTTCACCGGACCCGAGCCAAACAGAAACAGAATGGCGCAGGAAACCACCGTCGTAATGTGGGTGTCAATAATGGTGACGAATGCCTTGCTGAATCCGGCGTCGATCGCCGGGCGGACTGCTTTGCCCGCGCGCAGTTCTTCGCGAATGCGCTCAAAGATAAGCACGTTACTGTCCACAGCCATACCGATGGTAAGTACGATGCCGGCAATCCCGGGCAAAGTAAGTACGGCGTCAAAGTAGGCAAGACAGGCAATCAGAATAACGGCATTCAGGATCAGGGCGAGCGTGGCGTTGATCCCGCTTCGCTTGTAATAGACCAGCATCGCGACAATGACAGCGAGGACACCGGCAATGCCGGCCGCAAAACCGGAGTGGATCGAATCGACCCCCAGCGACGGCCCGACCGTATTCTCCTGCTCGTAAACCACCTTGGCGGGCAGCGACCCGGCCTTCAAATTGAGCGCCAGGTCGGAGGCTTCCTGCTGGTTACCGATTCCTTCGATCACGCCGTTGTCGCTGATCTGCCCATTGATCACCGGCGCGCTCAATACCTTGCCATCCAGTACAATCGCCGCGCGGTGCCCAATATTCGCTCCCGTATATGCCGAAAATCGCTGTGCCGCGTCCTGGCTCAGCACAAACGACGTCTCCCAGCCGCCGGCTGCCTGGCTCTGCACCGGTTTCGCGTCCCGGATATCGGTGCCGCGCACCACCGCGTTGCGAGCAACGAGGTATACACCGCCGCCCCGCGCATTGGGATCTGTATTGCCCGAACCGATCAGCTTGGTTCCGGGCGGAAGGATCCCGTTATTCTGCGCCAGCGCGTCCTGGCGGCTGGCGTATGGGCCGCCCTTCACGTCATACCACTCAAGTTGCGCCGCCGTCTGCAGAATCTGCTTCACCCGTGTCGGATCGTCTACGTTGGGAAGCTGGATCAGCAGTTCGGCATCGGCATCCTCGCGCCGCTGCTGCACGCTCGCCTCGCTCAGACCGAGCGAATTCACTTTCTTATCTAATGTGTTCTTGCTCTGCGCAAGTACCCGTTGCCAGAGAGCCAGCCCTTCGGAAGGCTTCATCGTCAGCCGGTAGTCTGTCGGATTTACGGGCGTCATCAGCCACTGCGAGAACTTCTCCGTCAGTACGCCGCGCAGCGTGCCCGCCTGTGTAGACGGCACCCCCCGGATCACGACCGCCGCCTTGGTCGCCGATTTCAGATCCTTCGCCTCGTCTACATCGATCGACGAGTAAGTGACACCCGCCTGCGCGGCCGCCGTTTTCAGCCGCTCCGAAGCCTGGGCCGCCTCCGCATTGAACGCATCCTGCTGCTGCACCTGGACCACCAGGTATGTTCCGCCGCTCAAGTCGAGTCCCAGATGAATGTTCTTCTTCCAGTTCGCAATCAACTCGGCCTTACTCGTCGGGAGCCCGATAATGCCGTAAACACAAATCAGAATCACGGCGAGGATAAAGAAGAACTTGAGACGTAAGTTGCGTTTCATTGGTAAAGCTCTGAGCGTAGCTGAGGTTTCAGTCTGTTATTTCTTCGCGGCGTCGTCCGCACCTACCACACTCGTGACGGAATTCCGGGAGACCTGAATTTTCAGATTATCGGGCTTAACTCGCAGTATAAGCGTATCATCGTTTACCGCCACAATGGTGCCTATGATGCCCCCGGAAGTAAGTACCGTCTGACCGCTCTCGAGCGCCTTGATCATCTGCTTGGTGTTCTTCTGCTGCCGGCGCATGGGCATGAAGACCAGAAAGTAAAAGATAGCGATCATTAAGACGATCGGCAGAATTCCGGTCAGAAACGACGCACCAGGTGCTGCCGGAGCGGTGGCCTGTAAATAGGCGATAAAGGAGAGCTGCATAGTCCTGCTTATTAACTAGTCCTGCTTTATTAGATGATATCCGTCGGTCGTGTTAGCGTTTTTCACCCGCCGGAACGGAATCCCGGAGCGTCAACGACCGGATTCGGCCTTTAGGAACTCGGGAAAATTCCCAAGTAAAATAGCCTCCCGCATCCGGCGCATGATGTCAAGAAAGTAATGAATATTGTGCAGCGTGGCGAGCATGGAAAACAGAATCTCCCCCGCCTGAAACAGATGCCGCAGATACGACCGCGTAAAGGTCCGGCAGGTGTAGCACGTGCATGCGGCGTCGAGCGGTGAGTCGTCCTCCTTATAACGGTTCTGCTTGATCACCACCCTGCCCTGGGAAGTAAACAGGTAGCCGTTGCGGGCGTTGCGCGTCGGCAGCACGCAATCCATCATGTCCACTCCGCACGCAACATATTGCGGCAGCTCTTCCGGCATGCCTACTCCCATCACATAGCGCGGCCTGTCTTCTGGCAAAAGCGCGGCACTAACCGAAGCCATTTCCAGGCTCAGCTCCCGCGGCTCGCCCACCGACAGGCCGCCGATCGCGTAACCGGGTGCGCCAAGCCCCAGCAGCTCTTCGGCGCAGGCCGTGCGTAGATCCGCGAACATGCCGCCCTGCACGATCGGAAAAAGCGCGCAGTCGAGACCCGCTTCGCGCCGCAGGTAGTGGCGATAGCCAGCGCCAGCCCAGCGAAGCGTCCGCCGCATCGCAGCAAGCGTCTGGTCCCGTGTTGCCGGATACGCCAGGCACTCGTCGAGCATCATGCAAATGTCGCTGCCGAAGGCGAGCTGGACGTCCACCGTGCTCTCGGGCGAAAAAAAATGCGAATCGCCGTCCAAATGCGAGTGGAACAGCACACCTTCGTCCGTCACCTTCCGCAATGTCTCCAGACTGAAAACCTGGAAACCGCCGGAATCGGTCAGAATGGCCCGCGGCCAGGCCATAAACCGGTGCAATCCGCCGGCATGACGAATGCGCTCGTGCCCGGGACGTAGAAACAAATGGTAGGTGTTCGCGAGTATGATTTTGGCGTCGAGCCCGTCGACCAGATCGCGCGGCGTGAGCCCTTTCACGGTGCCCTGCGTTCCCACGGGCATGAACACGGGAGTTTCGATCGTGCCGTGCGCTGTGTGAAGAAGCCCGGCACGCGCGCCCGTCTCGGCACACGTTGCCTGTATTTCGAATCGCAATGCGGATGGCAATCTTCATTGTTGCCGATCACAGCTGCCCGGATCCGAAAGCCGGGGCCTCTATGTATGGCTGCAAGTCAAATCCGTATTCTCGGAACCCCCTGTTACGATTGAAGCTTAACCCCCCAAAGGATGGTGAGCCCGCGTTTCTCAGCGAGGCGAAGATTCTAAAATGCCGCTGCGCTTCTACAACACTCTTACTCAGGAGGTCGAGAATTTCCATCCTCAGCAAGACAACCTGGTGCGCATGTACACCTGCGGGCCGACGGTCTATAACTACGTTCACATCGGAAACTTCCGCACCTTCACCTTTCAGGACATCCTGCGGCGCTGGCTGAAATATCGCGGCTACAAACTGAATCACGTCATGAACGTGACCGATGTTGACGACAAAATCATCGCCGGGGCGGCCCGCGAAAAGAAATCGCTCGAAGATTACACCGCGCTTTACACGAAAGCTTTCTTTGAAGATGCCGCTGCCCTGCGGCTGCAGCAGCCCGAGCACGTCGCGCCTGCCACCAAACACATCGAAGCGATGGTCGGCGCAATCGAAAAATTAGCGGCCAGGGGCAGCACCTATACCAACGACGGCTCCACGTACTTCCGCATCGCGGCCTTTCCGGAATACGGCAAACTCTCGCATAACGATTTCAGCGGCATGCGCTCGGGCGCCCGCGTCGATGTCGACGAATACGACAAAGCCGACGCGCGCGATTTCGTGCTCTGGAAAGCGCGTAAAGGCGACGAGCCGTTCTGGCAGACGCCGTTTGGCGACGGACGGCCCGGCTGGCACATCGAATGCTCCGCCATGGCTATGAGCTATCTCGGCGAAACGCTGGACATTCATGCTGGCGGCGTCGACCTGATCTTCCCGCATCACGAAAACGAGATCGCCCAATCGGAGTCGATCACAGGAAAATCCTTCGCGCGCTACTGGCTGCACTCCGAGCACCTGCACATCGAATCGCAGAAAATGTCGAAGTCGCTCGGCAATTTTTATACCTTGCGCGACCTGCTGGCCGAAGGGTATCAGCCCGAGGCAATCCGCTACCTGCTGGCCTCGGTTCCCTATCGAAAAAAACTGAACTTTACCTTTGAAGGCCTGAAGGCAGCGGCGAAAACCATTGAACGGCTGCGCGATTTCGAGCTGCGACTCACTTCGAGCAAGCTGCCGCAGGGCCATAACGAAGCTCTGGCCGAGCGTTCGGCGCAGGCCATTCGCGAGTTCGAAGACGCGCTCGACGACGATTTGAACACCGCCGAAGCGCTGGCTGCCATTTTCGAGTACGTGCGCCAGGTCAACAGCGCTCTCGACGCAGGCGAGTTCCGCGAAGAGAACCGCTGGGACGCCGCGCGTGTGCTGGAAGTTTTCGACGCCGTATTCGATGTGTTGAAAGCCGGTGAAACGGCGACGGCTGCCACGCGAAACGGAGCGCTGTCGGATGCGCAGATCGAGGCGCTGATCGCCGATCGCAATCAGGCCAGGAAATCGCGTGATTTCACGCGCGCCGACGCCATCCGCCGGGAATTGCTTGAATCCGGCATCGTACTCGAAGATGCCAAAGAGGGCGTGCGCTGGAAACGAAAAGGATGAAATTCGATTCCCAAGTCGTCCATGCCGGGGACCGCAAGCGGCGCCCGGGCGCGCCCGTGCCTTCCACCACGCCCATTCACCTCAGTTCCACTTACTTCTACGAATCCGCCGCCACGCTCGATCGTGTGCTGGGACATGAAGAAGAAGGGTTCTGCTACGCCCGCTATGCCAGTCCGACCAATGTCGCGCTGGAAGAGCTCACCACAACGCTTGAGGGCGGCGCCGGTTCGCTCGCTACCGCTTCCGGCATGGCCGCCGCGCAAATTGCCTTCCAGGCCGCGCTCCTCGACCGGCCCCATCGCGTGCTGGCCTCGCACGCGATCTATGGCGCATCGGTCGGGATGCTGGACCAGATCCTTGGCCCCTTCGGCGTCGATGTGACGTATGTCGATATCTGCGATCTCGCGAAGGTCGAGCGTACCATCGAAAAACAGAAACCGGGCGCGGTGTTCCTCGAAAGCGTCTCCAATCCGCTGCTGCGTGTCGGTGATCTGGCACGCATTGCGGAGCTGACTCGAAGTGCAGGAGCGGCGCTGATCGTCGATAACACCTTCGCCACGCCGATGATGATTCGGCCGCTCGAGCACGGCGCTCACATGGTGGTCCACAGCGTAACGAAATATTTAGCCGGACATGGCGATGTGCTCGGTGGAGTCGTCATAAGCGACGCTCCACATCACGACCAGGTGCGCGCTATTTCGCGCCTGGTAGGCCCTGTACTCGGCCCGTTCGAAAGTTATCTCACCATGCGCGGCATTAAGACGCTGGCGCTGCGTTTCGAACGCCAGTGCCGCAACGCGAAAGCCCTGGCGGAATGGCTCACGCTGCATCCGCGTGTCGAGCGCGTTTATTACTGTTCGGATCCGGATCACCCCGACGCCGCGCAAATTCGAAAATATTTCGCGCCCGGTCTTTACGGAGCCATCCTCAGCTTCGAGATCAAGGAGATGGCGCGTGAGCAGATTCTCGCTTTCATGGATAAGCTGAAACTCGTCGTTCCCGGCACATCGCTCGGCGACGTACACACGCTGCTGCTCTATCCCTGGAGCGCGTCGCATCGCAACGTCTCGCCCAAGATGCGCGAACGTATGGGAATCAAGGAAAACCTGGTGCGAGTGGCGGCCGGAATCGAAGCCATAGAGGACATCATCGCGGATCTGGAGCAGGCGCTCGGTTGATACAGTAAAAGTCGTCTTGTGTTTGCGCACCAAAGAAAGAAAATCCAGCTTCTGTTCGCGGCGGCAGACGCAATTCTGATCTTCGCGGCATTTGAAGCCGCTTACTTCACACGCACACAACTCGCACTCGAACGCCTTTTCTTCCTGACGCATCGAACGCACCTCTTGATGGTGTGCTTCTGCATCGTCGCCTGGATGGCGCTCGGTTCGCTCTACCGGGTTTATGAATATCTGGACTCGGCAAATTTACGGCGCCTGGTGAGCCGCACGGTCCGGCAAAGTTTTCTCGGCGTCATCCTGCTGGTTCTCTTCCAATACCTGCTGCAGTTGAATCCGCCGCTCAGCCGCAGCTTTCTGCTGCTCTTCTTCGCTTACAGCGTCTTTCTACTGGTCGTTTTCCGCTGGTATTCACCGGTTGCGATCAGCGCTTTCCAGCGCGGCTTCGGCACGCCCTATCACGTGGTGATTGTGGGCGATAACGGGAAAACTGCCAGGCTTGCAAATACGCTGCGGCAGGGTTCGCCTTTCCGCTTGAAAATCGCGGCAGAGCTAAGCGAGCAAGAATGCCGCGAACGGTTACCCGCTCTCCTTGCCAACCGCGTCGTAGACGAAGTCATCTTCAACGTCGATAGCAGTAAGCTCGCCGGCCTGGAAGAAATCTTTCTGCACTGTGACGAGCAGGGCGTGCGCACGCGCGTGGCCATCGACTTTTTCCCGCACGTCAACAGCGAAATTACGCTCGACCGCGTCGGCAGCGCTCCGCTGCTGACGTTTTCGGCCGCGCCGCTCGAAGATGTGCGCCTGGTCGTAAAACGCTTCTTTGACATTGTCATCTCGTTTGCCGCCTTGCTCGTGCTTTCACCTTTCATCGCGGTGGTGGCGCTGCTCATCCGCCTTACTTCCAGCGGCCCCATTCTTTACCGCCAGCAACGCTGCGGGCTCAACGGGCGCAAGTTTATCATGTATAAGTTCCGCTCCATGGTGGAAAACGCCGATGACCTGCGGCGACGCTACGAGCACATGAGCCAGCGCTCGGTTGCCATGAAAATTCCGCACGATCCACGCGTGACACCTATCGGCCGCTGGCTGCGCAAATTTTCCATCGACGAGATTCCGCAGCTATACAACGTGCTGCGCGGCGAGATGTCGATCGTCGGTCCGCGACCGCCTCTTGCCGAAGAAGTCGAGCGCTATGAACTCTGGCAACGGCGGCGTCTGCGCATGCGGCCCGGCTTGACCTGCATCTGGGCCGTCTGCGGGCGCGATCACATCGATTTCAACTCCTGGATGCGCATGGACATTTCCTACATCGAAAACTGGTCGCTGAAGCTCGACTGGTCAATTATCCTGCGCACCATTCCGCACGTCTTAGCCGGGAAAGGCGCCCACTAATGCACCTGATTCCTACCAACGAAGAAGTCATCGCCATGCTGCGCGAAACCGGTGCTTTGCGCGAAGGCCATTTCGAATATCCGAACGGCACGCACACCGATGAATATTTGCAGGTCGCCCTCGCCTTTCGTTATTACCAGTTCGCCAAAGTACTCAGCGTGGGCCTCAGCCGCCGGTTGCGCGCGGATCCCGAAATCCGCGCCATGATCAAAGAACTCTCGATCGTCTGTCCGACGATTGGCGGCTTGCCGATTGCCTTCGGTGTGTGCGAGGCGCTGCGCGCGCACCAGGTTTACTGGGCCGAACCCGATACGGAATTGACGCCCATGCACTTCCGGCAGTTCGTGGAACCGGCGCGTGGCGAAAAGATTCTGATGGTCGACGATATCCTTCGCTCCGGCCGGCGCTTAACACTGCTGCGCGCTCTCGCCGAAGAAAAAGGAGCCGAAGTCGTCGGCGTGGCGGTTGCCGTCTACCAGCCGAACCCCGATATCGCCGATCTGGGCAATCTTCCTCTTTTTTACCTGGCCAAAATGAGCGCGCTCTATTACAAGGACACAAGTTCCTGCGAGCTTTGCCATCGCGGCGTGCCGGTCCAAAAAGTCTGGACGTAGGCCGTCAGAGAACTTTCCTTCTTGTCGCACACGTTCTTTCCGAAGGTCCTCTTCAAGCCTGATGCGAACACTCGCGCTCTCTGTCGTTTTTTGCCTGGGAACCACCTTAGCTTTAGCCGAACATTCCGGCAGCCATGTAACCTACGTCGGCGGAACGCGCGCCGACATTCCCGCGAAGAACTCCGGCGATATCGAAGTTTCCGACCGCGCCTATTTCGTCTTCACGTCGAAACACACGACCGTAAAAATTCCGTACGAGCGGATTAACCTGCTCGAATACGGCCAGAAAGTCGATCGCCGCTATATCGCGGCCGTCGTGATCTCGCCGCTCTTCATGCTCGCCAAAAAACGTGAGCATTTTTTGACGGTCGGCTTCCAGGACGACGAGGGCCAGCAGCAGGCAATGGTATTCCAGGTGGATAAGAACGACATCCGCCTGGCGCTGGTGACGCTCGAGGCTCGCACCGGACAAAACATTCAGTATCAGGACGATGACGCCCGTTTAGCAGGTAAAGGATGAAGGAAATTTTGTTCTTCGTCCTCGTTCTGGCCGGACTTGCCTTTGGCCAGCAGCCTGCGGCCGCTCCCTCCGCGCGTACTTTGCCCGAGGTCCGGCGAGTTTACGTCTCCGAGCTCATCGGAGCACAAGCGGACTCGCTGCGGGAATTGATCATTTCAAGCCTCGACTCGACCAAGCTCTTCATCCTCACCGATAACCCCGATCGCGCCGATGCGATTCTTAAAGGCGCGGCCGACGATCACGCTTTTGTCGACACGCTCGATATCCAGGAAGGCATCAGCGTGCACCGGAATGCCGGCAAATCGAACTCCGGTTACGCGCGCGGCGGAACCTACGGAAGTTTGGGAATCTCTGATAGCCAGTCGCATCACTCGAAGGAGCGAAAGCACGAGGCATACGCGGCGGTTCGGCTGTGCAATCGGGATGGCGACGTGCTGTGGTCAACGACGCAGGAAAGCCCGGGCGCAAAATTCCGTGGAGCGAGCGCGGATGTAGCGGCTAAAATCGCGCGCCAGTTGACGCTCGATATGGATCGCGCACGCGCCAAACCAGCTCATTAAGCGCTCTTCCTCGATACTGAGAGGGAATGCACGTTGACATACTCTTGTTCGGCGCCCACCCCGATGATGTCGAGTGGGGAGCCGGTGGAATCGCGCTGCTTCTCGCCGATCAACGCCTCTCGTTTGCAATTGCCGATCTGACGCGCGGCGAAATGGGCTCGCGCGGCACGCCCGACGAGCGCGCGCGTGAAGCCATCGACGCCGCGGAGTTCCTGGGAGCGGCAGCACGAGAAAATCTCGATCTGCCGGATTGCGCGCTGGCCGATACACCGGAAACGCGGCAACGTATCGCGCATGTTGTGCGCAAGTACCGCCCCCGCCTGGTGCTCGCCCCGTACTGGAAAGACCGCCATCCCGATCACATCGCCACGGGCAGCATGGTGCGCAACTCGGCTCTTTATTGCACGCTTACGAAGTCAAATTCCGCGCACCCGCCGCATAAGCCGCAAGCGTTCCTTTACTATCTGCTGCATCATTACAAGAAGCCGTCGTTCGTGGTTGATATTTCAAATGTCTATCAACGCAAACTGGCATTGCTGAAAATGCACGTCTCGCAATTTTCGAAAACCGCAGACGAGCTCGGCCTCGCCGCGCACGGCATGAGCGACTACCTGTTCGGTCTGGAATCGCGCGACCGCTATTTCGGCTCGCTCATCGGCAAACACCACGGCGAAGCGCTGATAAGCGATCGGCCGCTAGCGCTGCACGATCTGAATAAGCTGCCCTGCTTTTAGCAGGAACCCGTTTCGGGCGCCTTGCGTCGATTCGGTCAATGCGCAGAGCTGGAGTTCGAACAGCCATCGTGCTGTTGTCGTTCGCGCCCGGACACGCGCAGCATCTCTCATACGGCGTAGCGGTTGGAACCGCACTGACCAAGGATTTCAACAATTACTCTTTCCCGTATGCTCCTGGCATTGTGGATTTCGAGCGGCCCGGCGGTAGAGGCATCATCGTGGGGCCAATACTCGAATGGCGCTTCTCGCCGCACTTCTCGGTGGAGGGAGACGGCCTCTTCCGCGAGCTGCGCTACGAAGGGTCGGGTGGTAATCACAATCCGACCGTGACCTGGGAATTCCCGGTTCTGGCCAAGTACCGGTTCCGCGCGTCTCGCTTGCAACCGTTTATCGAAGCGGGTCCGGCCTTTCGTACCACCGGAAACCTGAATGCGAATCCCTCACATCTTGGAGTTGCGGCCGGCGCAGGACTTGGCCTTCGCTTCTCGCGCCTGACGATCGAGCCCACTCTGCGCTACACGCGCTGGCAGCCCGATCCTTCTCCCTACGGCATTGAGTCTCGCCCCGATCAAATCGAACTACTCGCCGCATTCAGCTATTCCCCCGGTTCCGATGAGCACCCGTTCGGAAGCCGCATCTTCATCGGCGCGCTGTGTTAGGCACGAACCTGCTCGGCGATTACAATCCCACTACTCAGGTTTTCACAACAATCCCAAGCACATCGTACAGAGGCTTGAATGTCTTGGCGGCCCGAAAGGCCTGGTCTAAAATCTCCGGCTTGCCGATTGTTTAGGGGAAACACCTTTGACGCGGTCTGTTAGAGGTCGTTGGACCGCCTCAGCGCCCGCGTAATACCTTTAAACGCTGAGCAGTTTTTCGACTTCGGCGCGAATGAAGTGCAGGTCGCGGTTACAGGCATCATGAGTCGGCGTTTCACCTGCATTACCTTCGTGGAATTCGCCGCCGGGATGCACGAATCGGATAACACCGTTTTGATCGACGAGGAAGGAAACAGAAGTAGCGCCGCGGTCGCGCGTAAGCCACCAGCGCTTCAGCGCCGTCCAGTTGCCGTCGATTGCTACCGGAAACGTGAAATGCTTTTTCGCTGCTGCCTTGCGCACGGCTTCCATCGTCCACTGTCCAGGCGGCTTCGGATGAAAGACACCGATCACGACCAGTCCGCGCGGCCCGTATTCACGTTCGAGACCCACGAGCGCGGGCGCAGTCGCAGCGCAAAACCGGCACCCTTCGGTCCACCAGCGCAGCAGCACGACTTTGCCGCGCAACTCGGACATATCGAGAGGGCGTGAATTGAGCCAGTTCTTCAATGCGAGCTGCGGCGCCCGCTTGCCGATGAGCTCATCGCCTTCCGCAGCGCGCAAGAACCGTGCATTCGCGGCTACGGAGAGAAAAGCGGCGAACCGTCTTCTAGTCATGGCGGATGCCTTAAGAATACAGCGGCGGCTCGCCGGGGGGGCGCGTCTTCCAACGCCGGTGAATCCAGAGCCACTGCTCCGGATACTGGCGGATTACTGCTTCGATTGCGGCATGCAGGCGTTGTGTATCGGTTACCGCGTCTCCGGTCATTTCGATTGCGGGATAGAAGCGCAAAACATAGCGCCCGCGCTCTTCGTCCCAAAGCGCAAACCCCGGAATCACCACAGCGCCCGAGTGATGCGCGAGTTTTACAAACGCCGGACTGGCGCAGGCCGGCTTGCCGAAGAAGTCGATAAACACCCCTTCGGCCAGCGATGTGTTCTGATCGACCAGAATGCCGACAGCGCGGTTTTCACGCAAGGCCCGCAGCACCGCGCGCGCGCCATCGCGTTTGTAGATCAGCAGGTTGCCTGAAAGAGTCCGCCGGTTCTCCACCAGCCGGTCGATCAACGGATTATCGAGCGGACGGACCATGACGTCCATCGGCTCGGTGAGCCAGGCGTGCGCAAACGCGCTCAGCTCCCAATTTCCGAGATGCGCCGTTGCGACCAGAACGCCGCGACCGAGATCCTTCGCTGCGCGATAGTGCTCCAGTCCTTCGTATTCGATCCATTCGCCGATATTGGCCGCCTGTAAATCCGGAAAGCGGGAGAACGTCAAAAGCAGGCGCGCAATGCTGCGGAACACAGCGTCTATGATCTTTTCTCGCTTCTCCGGTTCCCACGCCGGAAAGGCGAAAGAAAGGTTGGTTCGCGCAACACGGCGAAGCTTTGGCACGGCCCGATCGAGCAGTCGCGCGGCGGCGTTCGCCGCACGTTGCGCCAAAGGCAAAGGCAACCGCCGCAAAGCCGTCATGAGACTTGCGGCCACAGCATACTCTGCGCGAGCAGCGAGCCAGCTTTTCTTCGGAGCCAATTGACGAGCTTAGTTCATCGCCGCGTGCGCGATCCAGCCGCCGCCCAAGACCAGGTCGCCATCGTAGAAAACAGCGGCTTGTCCCGGAGTGATGGCGCGCTGCGGCTCATCGAACTGTACTTCGGTGCGGGAGTCATCGTCTGTGGGGAACAGAGTGGCTGCGGCTGGCACATGCCTGTTGCGAATCTTCACTTGCGCGCGGCGCGGCTCGCTAATGGGCGCAATCGAAACCCAGTTGACCTGGTTCGCTGCCAGCGTGGAGCGCTTCAGATCGATGTCCGCGCCCACAATCACGCGCTGCGTCGCTGGGTCGGTCGCGATTACGTAGAGAGGTTCCGGCGCAGCAATTCGCAACCCCCGCCGCTGTCCCACCGTGAAGTGATGCGTCCCTTCGTGCTGTCCGAGCGGCCGCCCCGCCGTATCGACGATTTCGCCGACTGTTTCCGTAGGCGAGATCCCCTGCTCCCGGAAATACGCATCGATGAAAGCCGCGTAATCGCCGTTTGGCACGAAGCAGATCTCCTGGCTATCGTTCTTCTCGGCTACCGGCAGGGCAAGCTCTTTCGCCAGTCGCCGGACCTCGGGCTTCGCCATACCGCCGAGCGGAAAGAGGGTGCGCGCGAGCTGCGCCTGCGTCAAGCCGAATAGAAAATAGGTTTGATCTTTCGTCAGATCAACGCCGGTTCGCATCTGGTAGCGCCCGTTCTCTTCGTTAAAGCGGAGGCGCGCATAGTGCCCGGTTGCAATCTTCCCGGCGCCGACACTATCGGCCATTTCGAGAAATTGATCGAACTTGATGAAGTTATTGCAGAGCGTGCACGGAATCGGCGTGCGTCCGGCGAGATAATCCGCTACAAACGGTTTCACGACCTGCTCTTCAAAGCGCTCTTCAAAGTTGACCACGTAATACGGAATGCCGAGCACGGAGGCGACAAAGCGCGCATCGTAAACGTCATCGAGCGAGCAGCAGCGGCCGGTTGCGCCGCCCACGGGCACGAGCTCAGGCAAGCGCCGCTGGTTCCAGAGCTGCATGGTCAAACCGACTACGGCATGGCCCGCGCGCGCCAGCAGGCCGGCGACAACAGAACTATCCACACCGCCCGACATGGCTACGGCGATGGGTGTTTCAGTGTGTGACAAGCTGCGCCTTCCGGTCGTTTGTTTTGCGGAGCCGGCGGACGGTTCGGATCACTGCTTCCGCCAAACGACCGATATCGTCCAAGGTATTCGTTCGGCCAAACGAAAAACGGACACACGAGCGTGCCTCAGCCACCGTGAGGCCGATCGCCAGTAGCACATGCGACGGCTCGATCGATCCGCTGCTGCACGCGGCTCCGGTAGAGACGGCAAAGCCGGCCATATCGAGCGCAATCAATAGGGCTTCTCCCGAGATGCCGCGGAAAAGAACGTTGCTGGTGTTCGGTACTCGCGCAGCCTCCGCACTGTTGATCTCGATATCGTCAAGCGCAGTGAGAATCTGCTGCTCGAAGCGATCGCGCAAAACGGCCAGCTCCTGCGGCGGATGCTTTTGCAGCAGTTCGCAGGCCGTCGCGAAGGCCACCGCACCTGGAACATTCTCAGTGCCGGCCCGCCGCCCGCGCTCGTGCCGCCCGCCAAACTGAATCGCGGCAAGTGGCGTGTCCTTGCGGACGACAAGCGCTCCCACGCCTTTCGGACCGTAGATTTTATGTGCGCTAATCGAGTACAGATCGACACCCAACTCGTTCACATCCACATTCGACTTACCCAGAGCCTGTACGCCATCGCTATGCAGATAGACCGGCTGCCCTGCGGCTCGCCGCTCGCGGACGATCTGCGCGATCTCTCGTATCGGCTGAATCGCGCCGGTCTCGTTATTGGCGTGCATCACCGAAACCAGCACGGTCTCGGCACGAAGCGCCTTCTCGATATCGTTCACACTTGCGCCGGTCACGGTGATCTCGACGCCCTCACGCTCGAGCTGCCGCACCGATTCAAGCACAGCGGGATGCTCGATGGCTGTGGTCACGACATGCTTGCGCGTTCCGGGGGCTTGCCGAACCATGCCCAGGATCGCAAGATTGTCCGATTCGGTGCCACCGCTGGTGAAAACAACCTCCTTCGGCGTACACTTCAGCGTGCGCGCAACCATCAGTCGTGCCTGCTCGAGAGCCTGACGTGCGGTCTGACCCGCAATATGCGTGCTGGAGGCGTTCCCCGGCACATCGCGTAATGCGCGACTGAACGCATCCGCAACTTCGGGCGCGAGCGGAGTGGTTGCGTTGTGATCAAAATACAACAAGGAATCAATACAATTTTAACAGCGCATGTCATCGCCGCTCATTACGCTGATCACCGATTTCGGCCTCGAAGATCATTACACCGGAACCATGAAGGGAGTGATCCTGAGCGGCTGCCCCGAAGCCCGGCTGGTCGATATCACCCACCAGGTTCCGCCATTCTCCATCCACGCGGGCGCGTACCAGCTGGCGCAGGCGGCGCCATTCTTTCCGCCCGGCACAATCCATGTCGTCGTGGTCGATCCCGGGGTCGGTAGCGAGCGCAGAGCCATTCTGGTCGAGGCGCACGAGCAGCTGTTTATCGCTCCCGATAACGGCGTGCTTACGCTTGCTGTCGAGCACGATGAGAAGCGTGTGGTACGAGAGCTCCGCAATCCTGCGCTCTGGCGCCCGGTGCCATCGGCGACCTTCCACGGCCGCGACATCTTCGCTCCGGTCGCGGCGGCTCTTGCCAGCGGCAAGGCCCGCGCCTCTGACACCGGCCCGGTCTTGACCGGCATGATTCTGCTGCCGGATCTACGCGCAACTCCGGCCGACGCGCACACCTGGCAGGGCATCGTGTTAAGCGTCGATCACTTCGGCAATGTCGTTACCAATTTCCGCGCTGTCGAATTCCTTGCGCGGCTCACAAACGGTTTCCTGCTCGCCGCCGGCTCGGCTGAGATTTCCACCTTCCGGACGACGTTTTCCGATGCGGCCGCGAATGAGATCTTCGTATATGCCGGCAGCTCGGGATATCTCGAAATCGGCATGAATCAAGGCCCTGCCGCGCGCCGGCTGGGCATCCTCACGGGTGATCGCATTCGCCTCACGTTTGTTCATTAACGCTACAATTTAGGAAATCCAGTTCCGGGCGTTCCGTCCCGCTTTTCCTATGACCGCCACTGAACCAATCACACAGACACGCGCTGCCGAATTCCGTAAACGGCTGGAATCGAAAATTATCGTGGCGGACGGCGCGATGGGAACCATGCTCTATGCCAAGGGCATTTTCATCAACCGCTGTTTCGACGAGTTGAATCTCTCCGCACCACAGCTGGTCAAGGAGATTCATCAGGAGTACGTACGCGCAGGCGCCGAAGTCATCGAGACGAACACCTTCGGCGGAAACCGCGTGCGGCTTTCGGCTTTCGGATTCGCTGAAAAGCTTGAGGCGATCAACGCCGCCGGAGTGCGCCTGGCGCGCGAAGCCTCAGGAGAAAAGGCGTTCGTCGCCGGGGCAATGGGCCCGCTCGGCACGCAAATCGAGCCGCTGGGCCCGATGTCGTTCGCCGAGGCGCGCGCGGTTTTCCGCGAGCAGGCAGAGGCGCTGCTGCGCGCCGGGGTGGATCTCATCATTCTGGAAACCTTTTCTGAAATCAGCGAGCTGCGGGAGGCGATTTTTGCCGTCCGCGAGGTAGCTCCGCCCGAGATGGTCGTTATCGCGCAGGTCACGGTGAACGACGACGGCACGCTGCGCGACGGCACGCATACCGAAACGTTCACGAAAAGCCTAGACGAATGGCCCGCCGACGTGATCGGCGTGAACTGCTCGGCCGGGCCCAAGGTGATTCTCGAAACGATTGAGAAGATGCTTCCGCTTACCACCAAACCGTTAAGCGCGATGCCGAACGCCGGCCTTCCCGCGACCGTCGAAGGCCGCAACATCTATCTCTGCTCGCCCGAATACATGACACAGTATGCGCGCCGCTATATTCAGGCGGGCGTGCGCGTGCTAGGCGGCTGCTGCGGCACGACGCCTGAGCACATCAAACAGATTCTCGGCGAGGTGCGCTCATTGCAACCGGCGCGCGCGCATCGTCCGGCAACAGTGACAGTCGAAGAATCCGGCAAGCCCGCAGTCAAGCGTCTTCCCAAAGTGCCGGTAGCGCAGAAATCGCGATTGGGCGCGAAACTAGCGGCCGGGAAATTTGTTGCGTTCGTCGAAATTCTGCCGCCGCGCGGCGTGGATCCTGCCAAAGAAATCGAAGGCGCGCGCCTGTGCAAAGAAAACGGGATTGACTGCATCAACGTCCCCGACGGGCCGCGCGCGAGCGCCCGCCTGAGTGCGCAAGTTACCTGCCAGTTAATCCAGCAGCATGCCGGAATCGAAGCGGTGCTGCACTTCTGCTGCCGTGATCGCAACATCCTGAGCATTCAGTCGGAGCTGCTTGGCGCACATGCCACCAGCGTGCGCAACCTGATCTGCATCACGGGCGACCCGCCGCGCATGGGGACCTATCCGGACGCCAGCGCCGTCTTCGACGTCGATTCGATCGGTCTTACCAACATCGCCAACAATTTGAACCAAGGCCTCGATATCGGCGGCAATCCCACCGGTTCGCAAACCGCATTGCTCATCGGCGTGGGCGCAAATCCGGGTGCTCTCAACATGGATGAAGAGTTGCGGCGCTTTGCATGGAAAGTGGAAGCGGGCGCCGAGTATGTCGTGACACAACCGGTATTCGATCTCGACCTGCTCGAAATTTATCTGCGCAGAATCGAGCAATACAAGCTGCCGGTGGTAGCAGGGATTTGGCCGCTCACCAGCTTTCGGAACGCCGAGTTCATGGTAAACGAGCTGCGCGTTCCCGTTCCGCAAAATTATATGGAGCGCATGAAGAAGGCCGACAGCACCGAGAAAGCGCGCGCCGAAGGGATCGCCATTGCCCGCGAGATGGCCGCCCAGTGCCGGCATATGGTCCAGGGTGCGGCGCTCAGCGCGCCTTTCGGGCGCTACGATATGGCTGTACAGGTTGCCGAGGCGCTTGGCGAACGTTAAACTAGCCAAGTACTTCCCGCGCATTACGAGTGGCAACAGACCTACTACAAATTGATCCGGCGAATCCGGATCAGGCGGCCGTCGATCGGGCAGCTTATGAAATCCGGCGCGGCCGTGTTATCGGCGTGCCTACGGACGCTCTTTACGTACTCGCTGCCGATCCGTTCAATCTGCAGGCAGTCGGAAGAGTGTTCGCAACCAAAGGCCGCGAGCCTGTGCGTTCACTGCCGCTGGCAGTTTCCGACACATTGATGGCGGAGGATCTCGCCAAAGAACTGAACAGCCGGTTTTATATACTGGCACGCCATTTCTGGCCGGGTCCGCTGACCATGATCGTCCCGGCCGCGGCCAAAGTGCCGCTCAAGGTGACAGGCAACACGGGCCGCCTCGCGATGCGGCAGGCGAAATCGCCGCTGCTCGACGCAATTATCGAGAAAGCTGGTCATCCGCTGATTGCCACCAGCGCGAATTTATCCGGGCAGCCGACGATTTCGAGCGGCATCGAGTTGTTCGCCGCCATGGACGGCAGCGTGAGCCTGGTGCTCGACGGGGGTCTCTGCACGGGTCCCGGATCGACCACCATCGACATCACCGAGCCTTACTGGCGCGTAATTAAACAAGGCGCGATTTCCGAGCGCGACATCGCGGAACGTTTACAAGCCGTGTAAGCGCGAAGGTCAAAAATGAAGCTTCACACTCTCGCATTGGTGCTGGCACTGAGCCAGTGCCTTCAATAGTCGCAAGCCGCGGACCTGACGATTCATCTCACTCCGGCGGAAATATGCCGACGTTATTCGTAGTCACTGCCCGTTGCGATTAGCGGCTGGCCGGCGGGATGATGTTGTTCATGCGCAGGTATACCACAGCTTGTCCGTAATGATCGAAGCCGTGCCACACTAGTTCGCTCGCAACTTGTCCGCGGGGCGCTTTACTTCCATACGCCTGAACCATTTCGAAGAAATTGTGCTCGCTGAGCGACCGCATTGCCTTGTGGCTGTAGCTGAACGCATCTTTCAAGTACTTGACGATTGCGTCTTTTCCTTTCAGCGAATCCGGCCCGTTCTCGGCCGTTCCGACTTCAGCGGGCGGTTTTTCGCCCAGGACCGTACCCGAAATACTATACATGACGGAAGCGATATGGGTCATCTGCTGCCCGAACGTCCGGACGCCGTTGAACGCCCCCTGCCTGGGAGCGAAATCATATTTTTCCGCAGGCATAGCCTCAGCTAACGGAACCAGTTCCCGTTCCAGAATGGACAACTCACGGTCATGAATCTGGCCAATAGTCGGCGGGGAATCTGCCGCAAATATCAACAAACAGGAAAGCGCGAGTAACGCGCCGGTACGTGCAAGCAAGTTCATAGGCTCACCAGTTTGGCTCCAGTGTGTCACACAACCCGGTCGCCAGGCGTAATTCGACGCGCGGCAGGTCAAGTCTCGGTAATTACAATTTAAGTTCATTCCGCGACCCTGATTGGCGCTGCTTACTGCTTCGTCTTCTCGCCCAGCTTTTTGAGAAGTCCGACAACTCACTCTCCGGCGGCTTCGCCCGATTAGAACGGAGTGTACAGCATCTTAGGGCGATTGCTCCGACATTTGCAGTTGCGGCCGCCATCAAAGTACAAAAGTCTGATGCTCGGTGCGAGGTAAGGCACGACGCTCAACTCTATAGGTGCTTGAGCTCACGGTCATCGATCAGGCTATACTTCTTTCGACCTCTATGCCGGGTCGCGATTTACCCGTCAGGGACTATGCCACGTGGGCGAGATTGATCCTGTGAGTGTTACACCTGGAGTCCGTCCCATGACCAGCGTGGAATCGTGAGACCGCCAGGCACATCGTCAGCAGATTGGTGGTAGCGGGACATCGTTGTCGTGGTGACCCAAGCGAAGTAGTCGTGCAGCACTTGTCGGAGCACATCGTCGTTGGCTAGTCCGACGTCAACCAGAGCCTGGTCGAAGCAGGCGATCGCGCGACGATCCATTTCCTCATGCTCGCCGTTTCCGCTATGCATCCTAACGACGCTAGTCTCGTCACCATAGGAGTCGGAATATGTGCTTGGCCCGCCTAGGGCCTCGGCCCAATAAGCGGCAAGCCGCTCGATATGCCGGGGATGGAAACCGTGGCTAAACGCATGACTGACTACGTCGTCAGCCATCACCCGACGATGCCAGGCGTCGGCAAGACGGTGCAAGCCCTCGTTGCCACCCGCCGCCTGAAAGACAGTACGCATGCCCTCCATAATGACAATCTTCCGTGCCCCATGGCAGAGAGTGGCCCAGCAGAACCAGGACGTTTCCTGAGTTCCGGTCCAATGTCATTCCAGCGAGTTGAAGCGAAGTTGTGACCTAGAGCTTTCTCGCTCAACCATCGAGAAAATTTTTTCATGGCTTGGAACCTCGGCCTTGCCCGGAGCTTTGCCTTCCGTTCTGGCACCGTCCAGCGATCGATACATACACCCCGCTTCGATGTATTTAACGATGTCTATGTAGCGCATAACGCATAAAATGATACTCGCTTCACGAACTGGCGACTTGCACGTTGCGCGAGAGCATCTACCTCTGTTACAGTTAACCTGAGTAATGGCGGGAGTAATTCAGCGGTAGAATGCCAGCTTCCCAAGCTGGACGTCGCGGGTTCGATCCCCGTCTCCCGCTCCATGTTTTCAATAACTTGGGAGTTTCTGAGTTTCACGCGTTACTCCGATTACTCCATTAAGCCAACTCGCAGCGATTTGTGAGCGCTGCGATGAGGTTTACGGCTCCGTTCCGAAACGCGGGTTGACATTACTGGATCACCTCGGATTCCAGTTTGGTAACGGCCTCGAGCATTTCCTCCAGATCGCTACGCGAATAGATTTCCATGCTGACTCCAAGACCATGACCGCGCTGGTCGGCGCTGACCTTGTCGTCGATCTTAAGCTTCCGGGACAGGCTAGCGTTCGTCCGCCGCAGCACCTGGAACGTTGCCCACTCGAGGCCGACCGTCGCCAGGCGCGGTTGCATTTGCCGACGCCACACGTTGTCGCGCCACAGATGAGTACCTCGCTCCGATTGGAAGACGAACTCGTCCGGCGACCGGCTGGGCAGAAGTGAGATCATCGCTTCGAGATCTCGCGCGATACCTGAAGTAAGCGCGATCGTCCTCTTCGTGACTTTTCCCTTCCGGCCTTTGGGTGTATCGAGATTACCTTTGTAGGCCCGCTGATCGATCAAGAGCGAGTTGCCACTGATCTTGCCGACCCGTAACGCGAGGATCTCGCCGGGACGCAGCCCCAAGAATACCGCCATCTTGAAGATCAACCGTTCCCGCAGGTCGAGGACCGAGAGAGCGAGACGGATCTGAGCCACCGTCATCGTTCGCTTATCGGATTCCGGCTTGCGACAATCGGGCACGAACAAGGCACCCGCCGGGTTCGCGGTCACAAATCCGTCGCTGAGAGCGGTTTTGAAGATGCCGCTCAAATGCCAGCGCAGATGTTCCACAACACTCCGCGACTGCTTTTGAGCCTTCTCGTCCAGAAACCTTTGCAGTTCCTCGCGAGTGATGCTCGATATAAGTCTGTTCTCGAACGCTGGTCGGATATCGTTATTGATGACCGGCTCAGTTGTCATTCTGGTCGACTCCTTCCATTTGCGCCGGCATAAAGGCAAGTACACATCCTTTATGTAAGCGCCGAACAAGGCGACTTGTGACGTCTGGCGACCGGTTCCGTTGTTTACCGGCGAAACGATGGCAGACATCAGGATCTCGGCCTGGGCCTTGGTGATTTGGGTGCATCGCCCGAGAACCTTGGATCGTTTGCTTCCGTCCTGTCTCCATTGAGCTACCCATACTTTGTGGCGGCCATGCTTTCTGGCCTTCACACTTCCTTTCTGAAACCGCTTGCGACGCATGAAGAAAGTCCTTTCGTACGTCCGCGGGTCTGCTTCCTGACAACATGGTGTCGAGATTAGCACTTGCGCTTATTCGTCTCCATCCATTCGTCAAGCCATTCTTTGCGGATCAGTATGCGACGGCCTATCGCGACGTGAGTCAACCTCGGCAGGCCGGGCACTTTGCCGTTCACGGCATTTGAGACGTGAGTCTTAGAGCAGCGGAGGATCGATGCGACCTCGCGCAAGGTGAGGACTTCTCGCGGGGGTGTTGCTTGCGTGCCAGAGTTCATTGGTTTGCGCCGGATCGAGTTCCGGCTTTCGCTCCCTTCAGCAAAGAGGGCACGGGGACGACCACTTCGGTCACTACGGCCCAGTAAAAGTTTTGAGGCCTTTAGCGGCCCAGAGCGGCTCTTTTCAGCTTGCGAGCCTCGGACGTTGCTGCACATGGGCCTTTAACCTCTGACTGGTAACGAGCTGCGCGATAGCAAGGTCAAGCCTCGGACGGGCTGAACGGACCCTGAGGTTCCGGTTTGACTCGATCGGGTACGCCGGGACTTGGCCTTCGAAATCTGCCCGAGCAGCCGCTAATCAGTCAGGCTAAAATGAACGAGATCGCGGGTGTACCGATCCCCGAATGATCCAAGAACTCAAGTAAACGCCGGAGATTCCATTCGACAAAGCCGAGTTGTTACGAGTGTGCTAGTAAGCCGTAACCCGGACGCGTCGGGGCTCCTCTAGCAGGTGCTGTACTCTATCCCTGCAGAGAGCGGCTAAGAAGATCCCAATAAACCCGGCTAATTGATTGTTTAAGCGCGGCCTTGAGAACACCGAGGAACGAACAGGATCGACATGGCAGGAATTATTTATTGTGACGAGTCCGGATTTTCGGGAAACAATCTGAGCGACGACGCGGCACCCTATTTTGTATTCGCGGGAGTCCTGATTGAGCCGCGGGAGGCAGAAGCTCTCGTGTCCGAGGTAAAAAGCACCTACAGAATCCAAGGAGAGATGAAGGGCTCAAATCTCACAAAGCACTCGAACGGACGCGAAGCAATTCGCACAGTGCTTGAACGCTGTGCTTCGAAGGCAAAGATCGCTGTCGCGCACAAGAAGTTTGCACTCGCCGGGAAGCTGTTCGAGTACGTCTTCGAACCAGCTCTTTCCACAAACAGCAAATTCTTTTACGACGCTGGTTTCCATCTTTTCATTGCGAATATCCTGTGCGCTGCGTGGCAGGCTCAACCCGAGACTGCGAGTGCCCTTATGAACGCCTTCCAGGAATCGATGCGCAGCCTCGATCAAAAGCATCTTGACTCATTAAAGGAAGTGTTCGCTGGCTCCACCGATAAGGATTCACCGCAGAATCTCGTATTTCGTTTTGCACAGGCAACCAAAGAGACGATCCGTTCTGAGATGGAAGATCACATGGGGAAAAACCCAGCAGGGCGATGGGTGCTCGATCTTTCGGCTACTTGCCTTAATCAACTCCTTTTGTCATGGGGCGAAGTGTTAGGTGAGATGACAGTAATCTGCGACTCATCGAAGCCTCTTTACGAGCTGCAGGAGCCTTTCCGATGGCGCGTAGGCTATAGAGGAGAGAAACAATACGTCGAAATTGGCGGCAGGAGGGAACTCCTTACATATTCCTTGGCGGAGCCGATGAGAAACAGGGACGACGAACAGG
>DATBGM010000108.1:0-2533 GCA_036557945.1 Bryobacteraceae bacterium
CCGAGCCGGCATCTCCGATTGACGAATTTGTCCTCACTCCCCTCGCCGCCGTTTTCCCGTGGCTTGAGGACCAGGCGCGCGGCCACCGCTACACGCCCGACTATATGGACATTGAGCCCCTCGAACCCGGTGTACCCAGAACCGTGATCCTTCCGCTGAATGCCCTCTATCGCTTCGATGCACCCGGTCACTACTCACTTCGAATCACGAGCGGCCGCGTCTTGTATTCAGACCGTCGCATTTTCCAGGGCGCTGGCCCGCTCACGACCAATAGCGTCGATTTCGAAATCGAGCCTATGAGCGAAGCCGAAGATGGGGCGCGCGCGCAGGCACTGGAGAAGAAGATCCGCACCGCCTCCAATCAGGTTATTGCTCAACGGTATGCGAGCGAACTGAACTGGCTTGCTGGCGACGGCTCCATACCGGCAAAGCTCTCGCTGTTTTTGCATCCGAAGGAGTTTTACTCATCCGCCGTCGATGTTTCGCAGGGTCTTTGGATCGCACGTAACCGGTCCCTAGTGGTTGCTGACCTGGAAAAGGCGCTGAGTGATCCTGAGCAAGTCCTTTTCACGGGCCTCTTACGAACAACAATCGCGCTAAAAGCTAATCTTAAACAGCCGTTCGATCCGGCTTTTCCAAATGCGCCACTTCCCACGAGATCCATTGAAGAAGATTACACGCGCGAAATTGCAGCAACTTTTGGCCAGCGCAAAGACACAAACTTGGTAAAAGCCGCGGAAGAAGTGTTTGCATTGCTCGGCGAACGGAAGCGAACTAATGCACCGCAATTCTCCGCAGCACGCGAGATTCTCATCACGCATTTTGCCGAAGTGGATCCATTGAGCGTTTACTGGCTGCTAAACACCTACGGCGCCAAGCTGCGGGACCCGCGGCTGGTACCTGCTTTCAAACAAATTCTAGAAACTAAATCCGATCCCGTACTGAAAGGTGATTATGCAGCCGTCCTGAATCAGTGGATAAAGATCGACCCGGAAGGTAGCCGCCATGCATTTGCAGAAGAGGTCTGCGCAGTCAACACTACTCTCCTCGCCAGCGCAATTTATGAAGCTCCATTTGAAACCCTGCCCGAAACAAATGGATGCTTGTTGGGAGCGCTCCGAACGGCTACCGATCCGGCGAAGCCGTTCGAGCCGATCTGGGCGGCCGAATTTGTGGCGCGCTTCGCCACACCGGAGATATACGACGATGTTCTCGCGATTTATCGAAAATCCGCGAATGCTTGGAGTGAACAGACGCGCGGTTACCTGCTTGCTTACTTGATGCGCTGCGACCCGCAACGCGGTCTGCCGCTGCTCGAAAGCGCGCTGCCGGCAAATTCGCCCGATTCCCAGATTTTTTATGCTCTGGGCGACGCCTACTCGCCCTCGCTCGAATCCTTCTGCCGTAACCGTCTTGCCAGTGCTCCTGCTGAGCAGGCAATTAACGTGGCGTACCTGCTTTCACAGCACGGCCCGGCCGAAGATCAGGCAATTCTGCGCGCCCGACTCGACCGCTGGCGCAAGGAATGGCAAGGCCGCGTTATACCGGATCCCGAAGGAGCACTCGAATCGGAACTTATTAAAGCTGTTGTCAGCGGCAAAAACTGGCGCTTGCCCGATTCCGAAGCTGCAGAGTTAACCGAAAGCTGCCTTTCGGATATCTGCAAGTCTCGTCTTCATTGACGCGGTCGTGCTTCACTCCTCCCGCAGCGTCATCACCGGATCCACTCGCATCGCTCGCCGCGCCGGTACGTAAATAGCCACACATGCGGCTGCAGTCAGCAGCATACAAGCCGCAACAAACGTTACCGGATCGGACGGCGTAATACCGTAGAGCATGCTCCGCACTACACGCGTTAGCGCCGCCGCGCCCGCCAGGCCGATCACGATTCCCGCAAAGACAATTTTCATTCCGCCGGTGAATACCAGGCCGAAAATCTGCCGCTTCTGTGCGCCCAGCGCTACCCGTATGCCCATTTCATGCGACCGCCGCGCAACGGAGTAGGCCATCATTCCGTAAACGCCCACGATTGCGATCGCCAGCGCAAGCAGTGCAAATGTTCCGAGAAGCCAGGCCCTCTGCCTGCGCTCAGCAACTGAATTTGATAGACGCTTCTCAAGAGACTCGATATTAAAGACCGGCTGCGTCCGGTCGATTGCCGCGACCGCCTTACGGATTGCGGGAGCAAGCCGCATCGGGTCGCCGGAACTCCGGACAACTAAGCTCATCCAGGAGGCCGGCGCCTGCTGGTACGGCAAAAAGATCTCCGGCCATACGCGGCTATCCAGCGCGCGATGCCGTATGTCCGCCACCACCCCCACAACCGTTACCCACGGATCCTTCTCATCGCTGAATCGCACGCGCCGCCCGATTGCATCGCGATGTGGAAACAAGATCTCGGCGAGTCTGCGATTCAGAATGGCAACGCGCTGCGATCTCTGACGGTCGCGACTATCAAAAAAGCGCCCGCCGAGCAGCGGTATTTGCAATGTTCGAAAGTAGTCTGCGCTCGCCGACGTTGGCACAACCGTCG
>DATBGM010000109.1:0-28921 GCA_036557945.1 Bryobacteraceae bacterium
GATTCGCGGCTGTAGCACGGATAGCAGTGCGCGAAGGAGAGGTCGAAGGAATAATCGCCGATTTTGGGCGGCGTGAGCGTGCCCGTCCAACGCACGCCGAAATCGTTGGCGGGGATGTCCGGGGCGGGACTGGCCGAATTCCAATCGAAATCAACCTGCTTATCGAGGCGCGTAAGAACCGGTTTGCCGCGCAGCTCGGCGTTGTTGAAATACTCGCCCGTGAGTCCGCTTTCGCTGCCGCGAGCCGGATGCAGAGCGGTACGCGGCACAGGCAGCGAGACACCAGTTGCATAGGGTGACCCCTGCGCGTAGAGAATTTTGGCGCGGCCCTGAAATTCCTGCTCGATGCCATCCACCGGCAGAATGGGGTGCGAAGGAACGCCGTTGTAATTGCCCTCAAGCGCAGCCAGGGAAGCAGCATTCGGGCCGATAACCGCGATCGTTTTGATATTTCCGCGGAGGGGAAGCGTATTGTTCTGATTTTTGAGCAGCACGATGGATTTACGTCCGGCTTCAAGAGCAAGGGCGCGGTGGGCAGCCGAATCGTTTTCCGAGAACGGAATCTTAGCGTAGGGGACGTTGGCTGCCGGATCGAAAAGACCAAGACGGAAGCGGGCGAGAAAGAGGCGTTCCACGGCGGTGTTGATGGCGTCTTCGGAAATTAAACCCTGCTTTACGGCATCGACCAGTGCAGCATATTCGGTGCCACAGCTTGTGTCGGTACCGGCCAGAACGGCTGCGGCTGCGGCATGGGCGCGGTCGGGCGAATAGTGATGGCCGTCGCGGGAAAAGAAATCGGAGACAGCTCCACAATCGGAGGTCACGTAGCCATTAAACTGCCAATGATTGCGCAGAATGGTTCCGAGCAGCTCGCGGCTGGCGCACGCGGGAACGCCGTTCAGAGCATTGTAAGCGCACATGACGGAATCGGCGCGGCCTTCCATCACCGTTGCGCGAAAGGCCGGCAGATAGGTGTCTTCCAAATCGAAGGGGGACGGCGAAACGTTGAAGCGATGCCGGTCGGATTCCGGTCCGCTATGCACCGCGAAGTGTTTGGGGGTAGCGACAGTTTTCAGATACTGCGGATCGTCGCCCTGCAGCCCGGTCACGAAGGCAACGCCGAGTCGGCTCGTCAAATATGGATCTTCACCGTAGGTCTCCTGGCCGCGGCCCCAGCGCGGATCGCGAAAGATATTGATGTTTGGCGACCAGATCGTCAACCCGTAATAGATGCTGTGAATATTCCGGCGAATCGCCTCGTTGTACTTGGCGCGCGCTTCGGTCGAGATCGTGGTCGCGACGGTATGAAGCAGGGCGGTATCCCAGGTAGCGGCCAGACCGATCGCCTGCGGAAACACCGTGGCGTAGCCCGAGCGAGCGATGCCGTGCAGTCCTTCATTCCACCAATCGTATTCGGGAATGCCGAGGCGCGGGATCGCAGCCGAGTGGTTCTGCATCTGTGAAACTTTTTCTTCGAGAGTCATGCGCCGGACAAGATCGAGTACGCGTTTTTGCAGCGCCTGATCCTGCGGCGGCTGCGCTTCGAGCGCGAAGGCGAGCAGAAAAATGGGGAACCACTTGCGCGTATAGTCCACGGTAGAAGCAATTCTACAGCGGGTTTATTGTGACTACTCGGCGAGGCGATACGGAAATGCGAAGCGTCCGATCTGGACGATCGATTTATCACCCGGCGGGAACAGGTGAAACGATTCGATTTTGCCGATCTTGCTGTTACGCAGCGCATCGACCGCGCCCAGAAATTTACCGGACTGCGCTTCGTAGAACATGACGTGCAAGGCGTCGTCCAGATGACGCCAGCCGAAGACATAGTTGCCCGGCTTGAGGCGCATTTTGCCTACTTCCACCGGCACCTGCACAAGCAGAAAATGCGAGTACTTGCCATCGGCCGAATAGCCGGCGGTGATCAGCACAACGCCGGCGATGAACTGGCCTTTGCCGTTGGTGATGCCGGAGGCAGTGCGGAACTCGGTTTCGATGCGCTCGCTGCCCACCGGGGCACGCGGCGGAATGACCTCTTTCAACTCCGCTTCCGTTGCAGCACGCCAGTTGGCCGCCCCTGCCTGTACAACCAGCAGCAGCGCAGCAGCAAGACGAATCATGAGCGGTTTTCCTTGGCGGGCAGATGCACGATGCCGCGCTGCAGAGCGGAGGTAGCGGCCTGCGTGCGATCGCTGACCCCGAGCTTACTCAGGAGATTATTAATGTGTGTCTTGACGGTAGCTTCGGAAATCGAAAGCTCGGTTCCAATCTCGCGGTTGCTTTTGCCGGCCACGATGCATTTAAGAACCTCCAGCTCGCGCGAGGTAAGACTCGGGCCAACCATACGCTCGGCCAGCCGCTGCGCAACGACCGGCGGAATCCGTTGCTTACCGGCGTGAACCGTGCGAATCGCATCGATCAGCTCCTCGCCAAACATGTCTTTTAAAAGATAGCCGCGCGCTCCCGCCTGCAAAGCGCGGTAGATGTCTTCGTCGCCATCAAACGTAGTGAGAACGATAATGCGCGCGTTCGGCTCTTCGCGGCGAATCTCCGTAATGGCGTCTACGCCGCCTTTCTTCGGCATGCGCAAATCCATAATGGCAACATCGGGCCGGTGCTGCCGGAACAAGGCAACCGCCTGCTCACCGTCGGCGGCCTCGCCTACGATCTGGATATCCGGAACGGTTTTAAGCAAAGCAATCAAGCCTTGGCGGACGACGTGATGATCGTCGGCGACGATAATACGAATGGCGCTCATCAGGTAAGCGATGCCTCCACAAACACTCTGGTTCCTTTTCCGGCGGCGCTTTCGACGAGCAGACTGGCGTTGATCTGCTCGGCGCGCTCACGCATTCCTTTCAAGCCGAAGTGTCCGTTCGGCCCGGGCGTAACCGCGCCCGGAGTAAAGCCGCAGCCATCGTCGGCGATCGTCATGCGCAAGTTCCGAGCGGCGTAGACGAGCTCGATCGTGATGCGTTCGGGATTTGCGTGGCGTAGCGCGTTATTGACGGCCTCCTGACTGATTCGCAGCAGTTCATCTTCCACTCGCGCGCCTAAGGGCCGATAGGTTCCTCGCACTTCGAAGCTCAGCTTAACAGGGTGCAAGCCGATGGCCTGCTGCGCCGCTTTCGAAACGCGCGCCGCGAGATCTTCATTTTCGGCCGATTCCGATCGAAGCTGCCATATGGAACGCCGGGCCTCCTGTAATCCTTCGCGCACCTGCAGCCGCGCCTGATCCAGATGCTCGCGGGCGGCTTCAACGGAGGAGGAGAGCAGCCGCGAAACAATCTCGAGCTGCATCGAGACTGCAACGAAGCTTTGGGCGAGTGTATCGTGAATCTCGCGCCCGATGCGGTTACGCTCCTCGAAAACAGCCTGAAAGCGCGATTCGATTTCAGCCACGCGCCAGCGATAGATTCCATAGCTGCACAAAGCGAGTGCAAGTGCGCACAGGCCATAAAACCATAGAGTCTGATAGAAATGCGGTTCCAGGCGGAAGCTCAGACGAGCGCCGGCTTCGTTCCAAAAGCCGTCGTTGTTGCGAGCGATCACGCGGAAACGATAATTGCCGGGCGGAATATTCGTGTAATAGGCGATGCGCCGGGCACCGGCGTCGATCCAGTTCCTGTCGAAGCCCTCAAGCCGGTAACGATAAACGACTTTTTGCGGCGCAGCAAAGCTTAAGGCCGTATATTCGAAGGCGAAGCGGGAATGCTCCGGCTTCAGATCGCCAAGCTGAGAAGGCATCAGCGTTGCGTTATCAATCTGAACCGACTCAATGGCAACAGAGGGCAGGATGCGGTTCAGATGCGCGGCGGAAGGGGTAAGGGCAGCGGCTCCCTTGACAGTCGAAAACCAGATCGTGCCATCGCTGGCTTTCCAGACTTCGGGATGGCCGCCGATACTACACTCATCGACACGCAAACCGTCGCTGGTGTTGTACCAGACGACATTCAGATCGCGCGCAATGCCGGTCGCGACATTCCTCAATTCCTTACGATTGACGCGCGCGATGCCGGTTTTGGAGGGAATCCAGAATTCGCCGCTGGCATCCTCGACGATGCCGTAGACCGCTTCGGGAAGCCCAAGCGTGCGCGGAAGCGAGACGAATTTGCTATTTATTTGGACGTTCAGGCCGGCATCCTGCGTTCCGATCCAGAGATCGCCGTCCGTATCTTCGTAGAGTGCGGTTACGACATTGCTTGAGAGGCCATCGACCGTCCGGAAATTCTGAAAGCGGCCATCGTTAAAACGGCTGAGGCCTCCGAGTGTCGCTACCCACAAATCCCCCTTGCGATCGCGCAAGACCGCACCTACCAGATCGCTGCCCAAGCCATTGGCTTGCGTATAGGTCGTAAAACGGTGGTTCAGATCTTCGTGCGACAAGCCGCGGCGTGTACCGATCCAGAGCGAGCCGTCGCGATCGGTGTAGATGGAGCGGACGAAGTCGTCGGGCAGACCGTCGGCGGAGGTCGCGAGGGAGAAACTGCCGTTGTGGAAACGGTTGAGACCGTCCGGTGTGCCAATCAAGAGCTCGCCATCGGAGCTTTGGCCGAGCGATAAGACGATGTTGCTTGCGAGGCCATCAGCGGTGGTAAATCGTCTGAAGTGGCCGTCCTGGATTTGAGTCAGACCGCCGCTCGTGCCGATATACACCGATCCTTTCCGATCTTCAAATACACAGCGCACGGTATCGGAAGTGAGTCCCTCACGGGCCGTGTATGTAACAAACTTTTGATTGCGGATAATTGTTACGCCGGACGACTCCGTTCCGACCCAAAGATCTCCTTCCGCGTCTTCTGCAAAAGAGAGCACCGGAACGGCGGCGAGGTTGCGAGCAGGCTGGCATGCTGCTTTCGGACCGGGCTCAAGTCGATACGGCCCGTCGTCGGCGCCAATCCACACGGAGCGCTCCCAATCCTCGAAGAGGCCTCCGATTCCGGAGAGCTTAGAGCTTTCGCAAACGGTTTGAAACTCGCGCGCAGCGGCCGGATCGGAACGGAAGAGTCCCTTGGCGGTTCCTACCCAGAGCCGACGCGAATGATCGAGCAGCAACGATTTGACGGCCGAGGCGGGGAGAGTGGAAGAGGCGTCGGCGAAACGACCGTTCTGCCATCGTTTCAAACCAGTTGCCGTTCCGAGCCAGACGCCGCCGCCGATCCCGGAAGCGAGCGCTCCGGTGAGCCGCGGAGAGGTATCCGGAATGGGAAAGCGCTGCGGCGGCTTTGAAAGGTCCAGGCTCCAATGCTCGAGCGCATCGGCCGTCACCGCCCAGACTCCCCCGGCCCGGTCGTGATGCAGCGCGAGAATGCCAGCGCCCGCTTGGGGTACGCCGTCGATGCTGTCCCACTTGCGGCGGCAGAGCGTGGAGGCCGTCGCAATCCAAAGCGTACCCTCGGCATCTTCCAGCAAAGCGCGGATGCTGTTGCTCTGGAGCGCAGGAGTGTTGCGCGTGTCAAAGACTACAAAGCGATAGCCATCGAAGCGCACCAGGCCGCCTTCGGTTGCGAGCCACAGAAAACCATCGCGCGTCTGGAGAATACTATGCACGCTGTTCTGCGGCAGGCCGCTTCCGGTTTGCCATGTCTGATAGCTGAACTCGTCGAGGCTGCGCGAGGGGTCAAGCCCGAAAGCAGCCTTGACGATCAGGATCAAACCGCAGAACGCGAGGAGCGGAGCAGACCGCAATTGTTTTTGTATAACAGGAATCGCGCGGCGGTAAATCCACACTTAGATTGATTGTAAGTTCAACCGGGCGGGCCACGACAGACCGGCAGGCGCCTGTTAGCCTGCTGAACAGCCATCATCGCAAATTACCGGGATAATGCTGCGGTCGTGAGTTTAAGGAGACTTTCGCTGGAACCGATGTTTCTGAAGGACGTCGAGCCGCATTGCTGAGACGATAACCACGCGCGCGCGATCGAAACGATGAAACGGGCGGGCGATCTATTACGCGCTCACCGTCTGCGCTCTGTTCAGGCCGCTAGGAAGCCTTGCGAAGGGCGCTTTTCTGCAAGCCGAGCGCGTCGCGCAGATCTGCCTCGAGCGCCTGCCGTAGCTCGCCGCGTTCAATCAACGTTTGGCGCGCATTTTCACGGCCCTGACCGATACGCTCGCCTTTATAGCTGTACCAGGAACCGCTCTTTTCGAGAATTTTGTGCTCGGCTCCGAGATCGAGCAGATCGCCTTCTTTCGAAATACCCCGGCCATAGAGAATATCCACTTCGGCTTCGCGAAAGGGCGGCGCAATTTTGTTCTTGACGATTTTGATCTTTGTGCGGTTACCGACTACTGCATCGCCATCCTTCAAGGCAGTGGTGCGGCGCACTTCGGCGCGGACGGAAGCGAAAAATTTCAGCGCGCGGCCGCCGGTGGTGGTTTCCGGGTTGCCGAACATGATGCCGATTTTCTCGCGTACCTGATTGATGAAGATGAAGCAGGTATTGGCGCGCGAAACCGATGCGGTCAGCTTGCGTAACGCCTGGGACATCATGCGCGCGTGCAGACCCATGTGGTTATCGCCCATTTCGCCTTCGACTTCCGCTTTAGGCGTGAGTGCCGCCACCGAATCCACTACGATCACGTCGAATGCCTGCGTGTTGACCAGAGCCTGAGCGATTTCAAGAGCCTGTTCGCCGTAATCGGGCTGCGAAACGACCAAATGCTGTGTGTCTACGCCTAATTTTGCCGCATAAATAGCATCGAGCGCGTGCTCGGCATCAATGAAGGCCGCCGCGCCGCCGGCTTTCTGCGCCTCAGCGATGACGTGGAGCGCAAGCGTCGTCTTTCCGGACGATTCCGGGCCGAAGATCTCGATGACGCGCCCGCGCGGGAAGCCGCCGGAGCCTAAAGCGTTATCTACAGCCACCGAGCCCGTCGTGATCACCTCGACCGGAAGAGCAGCCTGCGATCCGAGCATCAGCACCGAGCCTTTGCCGAACTGCTTATCCATTTGTGCGAGGGCGCTGAGAATCTGTTGGCGGCGTTGGTCCATAGGCTTTTAGGAAGTAGCTGGTGGGAGGCGGGGCTCTCGCAGGAAACGGTGCAGAAAAATCCGATTAAGCTAGACTTGCCGCAATGCCTCGACCGGATCGACCCGCGTCGCGTGCCACGCCGGGATCAGGCAGGCGCAGGCCGAGACAGCGAGAAGGAAAACGGGAACGATCCCGAACGTTACAGGATCGTTCGCGTCTACTCCGAACAGCCAGCTTCGCATCAGGTGCGCGAAAGCCAGCGCCGCTATTATCCCGCTCGCGATACCGGCACCGGTCAGCGTCATCCCCTTGACAACAACCATGCCCAGGATTTGCGCTCGCGTTGCGCCAAGCGCAAGGCGGATCCCGATCTCGGCGACTCGCTGCCTGACGTAATATGACAACAGAGCATATAAACCGGCAAGAGCAAGCGTGACTGCGACTGCGGCAAAGCTTGCCAGCAGCGCCGTCTGAAATGTCCTACGCGCGTTGCTCTCGAATATCCGTTCGCGCATCGTGTGAACATCTTCCAACGTAAGTCCGGGATCGAGTTTATGAAGCGCGCTGCGGACCGCGGCGATGGTACGCTCCGGATCCGTCGCGCTAACCGCAAAATCGAGTGAATTGTCGAGTCCGGGCCAGGCGATCTGAAAGACCTGCGGCGCGGCGGGTTCTTCCAGCGTGGTATGACGGATATCGCCAATCACTCCGACGATCTGCGACCAGGGGAGTTGTGAAAGCTGTTCCGGCATGCCAAGCCGAAGCTGCTGTCCCAAAGGATCAGCGGCGCGCATATAGCGTTTCGCAAACGCCTCATTTACTATGACCGGCGGAAGTTTCGCCGCTAAATCCTGTGCTTCAAATCTGCGCCCGCGAAGCAACGGCACTCCAAGAGCTTCCAGAAAACCGGGCGTGATCGTTCTGTTTTCAAGCATCTCCCCGGTCAGGCCGCGGCCTTTGATTTCGGCAAAAGTAAGGCTGTCGTGGTTATTCAACGGAAGCGAAGTGCCCGCGCCGGCGCCCGTCACGCCCGGCAAAGCGCGCACTCGTTCAACAAATGCCTTATAAAGGGCCGTGCGTTCCTCGGGCCGGTGATACGTTTGATCGAGTGTAATCTGAAAAGTCAGCGAAGCCGGCTTGAAACCTGGATTCACTCCCATCAGCCGTACATAACTGCGAATCAGCAGACCGGCAGCCGCAACGAGCAGAACAGAGAGCGCTACTTCGCCGACGATCAGCAGATCGCGAGCACGACGACGCGTATTCACAGCGCCCTTGTCGCCGCCCTGCTTCAAAGATTCGTTCACATCGACGCGAGCAGCCGCACGGGAAGGCACGATTCCGCAAACGAGACCGGTTGCGAGCGAAAGAACAAGCGCTGCAAGCAGCACGCGGAGATCGATCGAAGCTGTCTCGAAACGCGGGATACCGCCCGGATTCAGGCGAATGAGAACCTGCACTGCCGCGAACGCGAACCCAGTGCCCAGCGCGCCGCCGGCCATACTCAAAGCCAGCGATTCCGTTACAAGCTGTCGAAGCAAACGCGCACGACCAGCGCCGAGCGCTGTGCGAATGCCAAGTTCATGGGTTCGCGCCGTCATCCGCGCCAGCAGCAGATTCGTGAGATTGCTTAAGGCAATAGCCAGAACGGCAAGAGAAGCTCCGAGCAGCAGCCAAAGCAGCTTTTCAACCGGCCCAACAATAGTCGACACCATGGGACGCACGAGGGCCGTCCAGCCGCGCCACATCGGCGGATAGAGCGCATCGGAACGCTTTTCGATCGCCTGCAACTCCGCTTGCGCGTGCGCGGCCGACACATGCGGGCGAAGGCGCGCGATTGCAGCATCAGCGCTCAAAAAATTCACACGGTCCGCCTTTTGCGTCGCAGGCAGCGCAAGCGGTATCCAAAGTTCAGTTTTGCTAACACCGCTCATCCCGTAAGGAATTTCGCCCGAAGCCGGAAAGGTGAAGCTCTCCGGCATCACGCCGATCACGGTGTACGATTCGCGATTGACGCGGAGTTGCTTGCCGATCACATTTTGATCCGAAGCAAACCGGGAATTCCACAGCGCTTTGCTGATCACGGCGACGTGTCTGCGGGCAGGCTGATCGTCGTTCGTATCGATGGCCCGGCCCAGCAGGGGAGCCGCGCCCAAAACACGAAAGAACGAGCCGGTTACATAAGCCGCCGGTACGCGGAACACAGCGCCATTCCGTGTCAGATTGACGCGCCGTTGCGTGAGCATGGTCATCCCGTCGAACGAGTCGCTTAAGCGCTCCCAATCGTAAAAATCCGGAAAATTCGGCGCCAGTTCCTGCGGAATATTCGGCCCGTTGAACTTTGCGTTCGGACTCCAAAGATAGACCAATCGCGCAGGATCGTTAAAGGGCAAAGACCGCAGCAAGACTGCATTCACGACGCTGAAAACGGTAATCGTAGCTCCAATTCCGGTTGCAAGGACCAGCAGCGCGATGGCAGTGAACGCAGGGACGGCGGCAAACAGGCGAACCGCATGCCGCACATCGGCCAGCAGAATATGCCCGTGTTCCCGCAGAGCACTCAGGACAAGATCCGGTATTGCTTCCAGCCACAATTGGGCATGAGGTTCCGAGCTCAGCCGTTCCTCGAACACACGCGCCAGCTCCGAGCCGTATTCATGCCGGAACTCGGCCGGATAGGCGTGCAGAAAAGCGCGATACAGTCTAGCTTCGCTTTGCAGCCAGCCCATAGAGCCTCGCCTGTTCAAGCAATTCCGACATGCGCGCCGCTTCAGCCTTTACCGCTTTGCGGCCGAGTTGGGTCAGACGGTAATAGCGCCGCCTCTCGTCATTCTCGGGGCGCCTCTCGCGCTCGCGAAGCTCAACAACCAGCCCCTGTTCGAGCAGACGCTTTATGCATCCGTAGAGAGTACCAGCGCTTAGACGCAGCTTGCCATTGGTACGTTCGGCTACATCCTGCATGATGCCGTAACCATGTTGATCCCGTCCCGCCAACGCAACGAGAATATGAAATACTTGCGGGCTCAATGGAATGAGCGCGTCGCCGTCGGCCATTAAAATACTATATCGCGCCGCGTTATACAGCGCAACGATATAGACTTAGGGGATGGTCCGGTTCACACGCCGGAGATCTTCGAGCGAGAGCCGCCCGGTGTAGATGGACATTCCAATCGCGCAATGGACGTCAAGAGCGGTGAGCGCGCGAACATCTTCCATAGTGGTAATTCCGCCAGCGGCAGTCAGCTCGCGGCTGGTTGCGTTGCGAAGGGATTCAAACCAGGCAAAATCCGTGCCCTGCATCATGCCCTCTTTATCCACGTACGTGCACAGAAACCCCGAACAATACGGTTCGAGCTGCTGGATCACGTCGCGCGCGGTTAAAGCCGTCTGTTCCTTCCAGCCCTTGACGACGATACGGCCGTTTTTGCTGTCGAGTGCAATCGTGATCTTCTCCGGACCGACACGCTCGGCCAGCTCACGCAAGAACGCGAGATTCGGACCGTCAGCCATGAATGCGGCTGTGCCGACAATCACGCGGTAAGCGCCGTTCTCAAGAAGTTCCAGAGCGCGTTCCGCTGTACGCACTCCGCCGCCGGCCCGGATCGTGGCGCGGCGAGCGAGATTCTTTACCGTCGCCAGGTTCAAGCCGCGATTCATTGCCGCGTCGAGATCGATAACCTGAATCTGCTCGAAGCCCTGAAACAGTTCGAGCATTTCCTCGACCGGCCGCTCAAGGGCCTTTTCATGCCCCTGGACAAGCTGAACGACTTTGCCGTCCATCAGATCGATACAAGGGATGATCATGCCGCGGGCCTTACCGGTACATTCGCCTCTGCCAGCGCATTCTTGAGATCGGCGACAGTGTATTTGCCGTAATGAAAGACGGAGGCAGCAAGCGCGGCATCGGCATGCCCGCGCGTGAGAACTTCGATGAAATCTCGGGGCATTCCCGCTCCGCCGGAGGCGATGATCGGAATGCTGGTCGCGCGCGCAACGGCAGCGGTGAGCGCGCAATCGAAACCGGTCTGAACGCCGTCGGTATCCATTGACGTAAGCAAAATTTCACCGGCGCCGAGAGACTCACCGCGGGCGGCCCATTCCACCGCGTCAATCTTTTCATCGTGGCGGCCGCCTTTCGTGAAGACGTTCCAGCGACTGTCTCCCGAGCGGCGCGCATCGATAGCGAGCACAACCGCTTGCGAGCCGAATTCGAGGCTTAGCTCACGAATCAGCTCGGGACGGTGCACAGCGGCGGTATTGACGCTGACTTTGTCGGCTCCGGCAAGAATGATTTTGCGCGCATCGTCAACACTGCGCAGACCGCCGCCGACGGTGAGCGGAATAAAGACCCGGCGCGCGGTCCGGGCAACCAGATCGGCCATGATTTCGCGCGCATCGCTCGAAGCGGTGATATCGAGAAAAACGAGTTCATCCGCACCCTGTGCGTTATAACGTTCGGCCAGTTCCACCGGATCGCCCGCATCGCGCAACTGCAGAAAGTTGATGCCCTTGACGACGCGGCCACCGGTGACGTCGAGACACGGGATGATTCGTTTGGCGAGCATTACAGGGCAATAAAGTTTTTGAGCACACGTAAACCGGCAGGACCCGACTTTTCGGGATGAAACTGAACTGCGAACAAATTGTCCTGCTCGATCACGGCCGTATAAGGCACAAAGTAAGTGCAAGTTGCTGCCGTTGCATCGATCACGGGCGCGTAGTAACTATGGGCGAAATAGGTAAACAGCTGCGCCTCGAGTCCTTTCAGCAGCCGGACCGGTCGCAAGCGGTCGAGCGAATTCCAGCCCATATGCGGTACACGAATCGGACCGTGAAATCGCTTAACTTCCCCGGAAAGAATACCAAGCCCGCGCACACCAGGCGATTCCTCACTCGCTTCGAAAAGACATTGCAAACCGACGCAGATCCCAAGAAATGGAATACCCGAGCGAATCTTTGCGATAAGCGGCGCCCGCAAGCCAAGCGCGTCGAGAGCCTGCATCATCTGCCCGAAATGACCGACGCCGGGGAGAATGAGTATTTGAGCGCGTTCGACTTCGGCCGGATCGCTGGTAACTACGTACGGCGTATTCAGCTCTTCCAGCGTATTCTGGACGGAGCGCAGATTGCCCGCGCCGTAATTTACGATCGTCGTCATAGCAGGCCCTTGGTCGAAGGAAGCTGATCTTTCAGGCGCTCATCGGTCGAACAGGCATAACGCATGGCGCGTGCGAAGCACTTGAAAATGGCTTCGATTTTGTGATGGTTCGAGCGCCCGTACATCACCTTCGCGTGCAGATTTGCTCCGGCATGACTGGCAAAACCGGAAAAGAAATCCTCGACCAGTTCGGTCTGCAGATCGCCGACGTGAACGACGGTGACCTGCTGATCGTAGACAATTGCGGGACGGCCGCCCAGATCGACCGCAACCACAGCCAGCGTTTCGTCCATGGTTTGCACAAAGTAGCCCGCGCGATTGATCCCGCGCCGGTCACCAAGTGCTTTCGCAAACAAGTCGCCTAGCACGATCCCAACATCTTCGACCGTGTGATGCTGATCGACGTCGAGATCGCCGTGGGCTTCGAGTTCCAGGTCGAATGCGCCATGCTTTGAGAAAAGCTCGAGCATGTGATCGAGAAAGCGCACTCCGGTCAAAATCCGGTATTGGCCGGATCCATCGATCGCCAGCCGGCCGATGATCTGCGTCTCTTTCGTGTTGCGCTCGATCCGGGCCTCTCTCACCGGACGATCTCCTCGCGCAGAGCGGCCTTATCCAAAAGCGCCGGCAATCCGTTCACGTTCTCCAGCACTGCAAATGCGCCTTCGTCGTAGAGCGCGCGCGTGATTTCGGCATGCCGCGGGTTTGCCTTCATGGAGACGCCGATAAACGGCACATCTGCCGCGCGCGCGCTGCGCGCATCATCTACCGTATCGCCCAGATACCAAATCTGCCGGTCCGGATGATGCTGCCGGATCATGAGCAAACCGTCCGGAGCGGGCTTCGGATGCTCGACGGACTCGTCGGTGATGAGCGGATCGAATTTCACCGACTGCGCATAACGCTCGAGCGTCGCATCCGCCTCATAGCGAGCGCGCCCGGTAAAGATCGCAAGCGTAGCTCGTTCGGCAAGTCTTTCGAAGAGATCGGGCTCGGGCACCCACTTTTCGTGCCGGATCAACCCATCTCCGTTCTCGCCGAGAAAGATGCGGTTGAAATACTCCACCACATCCGCGTATTCCACCTGCACACTGCGATCCGCAATCAGCCGCTGCGACAGCAGCCAGTCGTTGTTCCAGCCGCCCGCGTTCTTGAAATCCTGAATGAGGTCATGCGAAACGAGCTCACCGGTAAAATGCCGGACCGTTTCGCGGATTGCCTCGCGATACGATGCGCCCACTTCGACCAGCACGCCGTCCATATCGAAAACGAGAACGCCGGGCGCCTGCGGAACTACCAAAGCTTCTCCAATTCGGTAAGAAATCGCTGCACCTGATCACGCGTCCCGATCGTCACCCGAACCGCGCCAGGAATCTCATAGCTGCGGTCACGCACCAGCACGCCACGCTCGCGTAGTTGATCGCGAATCGGAATCGCCCGCTCACCCGCTTCGAATAACACGAAATTCGCCAGCGTCCGGATATAGGGAATCGCCAACCGCTCGAGGCCGAGATAGAGAAGCTCTTTGGCTGCGAGCACCTCGAGCACGTATTCTTCTACAAACGCGCGATCCTGCACTGCGATGCGTGCCGCCATCGCAGCAACGGCATTCACGCTATAGGGCGACTGCGCCTTGCGCAGATGTGCCATGTTCGCGCTCTGGGAAAAAAGACAGCCGCAGCGCATCGCCGCCAGGCCATACGTTTTGGAAAACGTGCGGCTCACAAAAAGGTTCGGATACTCGCTGATCAGCGGAAGCGCCGTAATCCCGCTGAACTCGTAATACGCTTCGTCAATCAGCACCGCCGCATTCGGAGCCTGCCGCAGAATCTGCCGGATTCCGTTCACATCCGTGCCCGTACCCGTCGGATTGTTCGGATTGCCGATCAACACGGCGCGTGTTGCGGGTCCAAGGGTATCGAGCAGTTCGCTCATTGGAAACGCCAGCGTTCCGGCGCGATAATCGATCTCGCGTATGTTCGCACCTGCAAGCTGGCTATAAAAGCGATACATCGCATATGCAGGCCGCAGCAGCACGATTTCATCGCCGGCATTGATATACGTATTGATCAGCAACTGGATCGCTTCATCGGTGCCGTTTGCCAGTGTCAGCTCATCCGCGCCTACGTCGAAAAACGTCGCCAGGTCTTCAAGAGTATGCTCGTACTCCGGATAGATGCTCAGGTCGGCTGCAGTGAGATATCGCTTGATGAAGTCCATCACGTGCGGGGGCGCCCCCACCGTGTTCTCGTTGAAATCGAGGCGCAGCTTGTTACGCCGCCCACCCGTCGGCGGATGATAAGGTGCCATGTGCAGCACCGCCTCGCGGGGGACCGGCCCTTTGATTGCCACTCCTGTTTCGCTCTCTACAGCCGGATTAAGCGACAGAACGTACCTCCACGGCGCGTGCGTGCGCCTCCAATCCCTCCGCGCGAGCCAGTGTCGTAATCGCCGGCGCCAGTGTCGCCAGCGCTTCCGTCGTTAGTTGCTGCACTGCGATCACTTTCACGAAATCCGCGGCCGACAGCCCGCCGCGCAACCGCGCCATTCCTGCTGTGGGCAATACGTGACTTGGCCCCGCCGCATAATCGCCCGCCGATTCCGCCGATGACGCGCCGAGAAACACGGCGCCCGCATTCGTAATCTGCCTGAGCAGCGATTCATCGTACAAGCTCACATGCTCGGGCGCAAACGCATTCGATAGTTCCAGAGCTTCTTTCATATTAGGGAGAACGGCGATGAATCCGTTGGCCGCAAGCGAGCGACGCGCGACCTCCGCCGTCGGCAACGTTTCGAGTTGCCGTTCGATCTCTTGCGCGACGGTCTCGGCAAGCGCGCGCGAGGTCGTCAGCAGAACTGCGCTAGCCGCTTCGTCATGCTCCGCCTGCGCCAGCATATCGGCCGCCAGGACCCGCGCATCCCCATCGGCGGCCAGGATCAAGATCTCGGTCGGCCCAGCAACGAAATCGATCCCCACTTCGCCCGCAACCAGTTTTTTGGCGGCCGCGACATACGCGTTGCCCGGCCCCACGATCCGGTCCACGCGCTGGATCGTTTCGGTTCCGTAAGAGAGCGCTGCAATGGCATGCGCGCCCCCAACCCGATACACTTCGCGGATGCCAAGCAGGTGAGCGCAGCCGAGAATTTCAAGTGATGGCCGGGGCGACGTGACACAAATGCGCGGCACCCCCGCCGCCTGCGCCAGTACCGCGGTCATCAATAGCGTGGAAGGCAGCGGATACCTTCCGGAAGGCACATAACAACCGACTGCCGCGAGCGGCCGCACGATCCAGCCGAGTTTGCGGCCGGGCGAGAATTCCGCGAAGTACTCGCGCGGGAGCTGCGCTTCCGCAAACTGCCGGATATTCGTGATCGCCGTTTCCACGGCCTGACGGACGGCGGGGCAGAGCTTGCGGGCGCTCTCAGCCAGATCCTCTTCCGGAATCTGCAACGGCCGACCACCCAAACCGTCGAACTCGCTCGCATAACGAAGGAGTGCACGATCACGTTCCGCGCGTACGGCTTGCAAAATCGGCCGCACGGCATCCTCAAACGCGCTTAGCTCCTGAACGCGTTCCGCCAGTATCGACTTTGCTTCCGTGCCGTTGACGATTCGAATCATACGGAATTACATGACAATCTTGTTCAACGGGTACTCGACAATTCCCTGCCCGCCCGCTTCTTTCAGACGCGGAATAATCGTGCGAACGGTCGCTTCTTCCAGAATCGTGTTCACGGCAACCCAGTGTTCGTCGCTGAGCTGCGAAATCGTGGGATTTTTCAACGCAGGCAGCACGTTCAGAACGGCCGCAAGCTGATCGCGTCGTACGTTCATCATTAGACCGACTTTGCCGAGCGCATTCATCGCACCTTCGAGCAGCAACTTGATGTCCTCAAGCTTGCGGCGTTTCCAGAGATCGGCCCAGGCTTCGATATTCGCGATAAGCTGCGTGTTCGATTCGAGGACCGTTTCGAGAATGCGCAACTTGTTTGCCCGCAGTGATGAACCGGTTTCCGTTACTTCTACGATTGCGTCAGCGAGCTCAGGTGGTTTGACTTCGGTTGCGCCCCAACTAAACTCCACACGGGCATGCACGCCTTTGCTCGCCAGATAACGTTCGGTGATGTTCACAAGCTCAGTCGCGATCGTTTTACCTTCAAGGTCCTGCACGCATCTGTAAGATGAGGCTTCGGGCGCTGCCAGAACCCAGCGCACTTTTCCGAAACTTTGCTTGGCGTAGATCAGATCCGCGACGGTTTCCACATGCGCCTCGTTCTCCTGTACCCAGTCGCGGCCGGTCAGTCCGGCATCGAGTATGCCGTCTTCGACATAGCGCGCCATCTCCTGCGCGCGGATTAACATGCATTCGATTTCCGGATCATCGATTGCCGGGAAATAGCTGCGGCTACTGGTCGTGATAACGAAACCGGCTCGGCGGAACAGATCGATTGTCGCCGATTCGAGGCTGCCCTTGGGAATGCCGAGTTTCACTTTCATCTGGAATAGATAGAGGCGGAATCGTACGCCTGCTTCTCCGTAATAGTCCAATCGCCGTTTTGAAGCGTGCGGTAAAAACAGCTTTCATAGCCGTTGTGACAAACTCCGGGGCCAACCGGCTCGGCCGTAACAAGCAGCGCATCTCCATCGCAATCTGTCTGGATCGAACGAAGCTCGAGGAAATGGCCGGATGTTTCGCCTTTGGTCCACAGCTTCTGCCGCGAGCGGCTGAAAAACGTGACGTGTCCGGTCGAAAGCGTTTTTTCGAACGCCTCCCGATTCATATAGCCGACCATTAAGACGCGTCCGGTGCGCATATGCTGGACGACCGCGGTAATCAGGCCGCCCTGTTTATCGAAATCCAGAGAATCACCCACGAATGCCTCAAAAGTAAAAGGCCCGCTGCGGGCAGCGGGCCGATTGCGAAAGAAAACTAGAAAGACGCAAGGCTCGCCACTAGGCCATCGAAGGATGGTGTTGGTGGCGATGGAAGTTCCGTTGCATCTACCGAGAGTATAGCAATACCCGGCGAGTGCTCTGCCGACACCAAACCACTGAAACATTTTTAGGCGAAAATGTAATTGGATAGGCTGTGGAAATGTATATGAGAACCAAATTTTTTCGCGCCACCAGGCACACCGGCCTTTGTGGAATATCTAAGTTCCCGGCTTTCGCCCTTGAACAGGAGGCCTATGCGGCTTTACTTTGATCGAGTCCCTCTGATGGCTGCACGCGAACTCGCTCTCGATCATCCGCTGCCCGACAATCTGGACGCGGAGCGCTTTGTCCTGGGCGCGATCATGAGCACCGAAGCCGCGTTTCTGCAGGCCGCCGGGTTGCTGTCACCCGACGATTTCAGCCTGGAAAAGCACAAACGCATTTTCCTGCGCATGAGCGACCTGCACGAGCGCGGCGAAAAGATCGACCGCGTCACGCTCGCCAATGAGCTGATGAAGCACGGGCAATTGCAATCGGTCGACGGACTCAGCTACCTCGTTTCGCTCGATGATGGCTTGCCGCAATTGCACAATCTTGACAGCTACATCGCCATCGTCAAGGAGAAATCGACGCTGCGGCGCATCATCGCGGTTTCGCAGGACACGATCAGCCGCTGCGTCGCGCAGGAAGAGAACGCAACCGAAATCCTGGGCGCTGTCGAAGAGGCACTGATCAAGCTCGGCGACGTGCAGTCGAAAAACGCGCTTGCAAGCCCGGCGCAGATTGTCAGCGAGTACGAAGGCGGAATCAACGCCTTTCTTGACGCCAGCAAGCGTATTAAAGGGATCGGAACCGGCTTTCTAAAGTTCGATGAAATGACCGGGGGGCTGCGCGAAGGCGAGCTCTTCATTCTCGCGGCGCGCCCTGCCATGGGCAAAACGGCGTTCGCGCTGAATATCGCGCAGCATGTCGCGATGAATCCCAAGAGCCCGAAAGCGGTTGCGATTTTCTCGCTGGAAATGTCGAAAGAGTCGCTGCTCACGCGCCTGATCTGCGCTTCCTCACGCGTCGACCAGCAGCGTTTCCGGGCCGGCTATCTGAATGCCGAAGAACGCCACGCGCTTCAGGATGCTCTCTATCGGATCGTCGAATCGCCGCTCTACATCGACGACACGGCCGGAACGAATTTGATGGACGTCCATTCCAAATTGCGGCGCTTACAGGCCGAGCAGGACCTCGGACTTGTTATCGTCGATTACCTGCAACTCATGCAGGGCCGCGGACGCTATGAGAACCGGGTGCAGGAGATCAGTTCGCTTTCGCGCGGTTTTAAGCTGATGTCGAAAGAGCTGCGCGTACCGTTTCTGGTTCTCTCGCAGTTGAGCCGCGCGCCGGAAACCCGGCCCGGTGACCATCGCCCGATGCTCAGCGACTTGCGCGAATCCGGTTCAATCGAGCAGGACGCAGACATGGTGGCGTTTATTTTCCGCGAAGAAGTGTATCGTCCGGATAAAGAGAGCCTGAAGGGCATGGCGGAGCTCATCCTGGCCAAGCAGCGCAATGGTCCGACCGGCCGCGTCAAGCTGGCGTTCTTGAATCGCTATACGAAATTTGAAAATCTGGCCGCCGATACGGGCGATGACGACGCGCCGTTTGAAGAGTAACGGCAGGAGTTTGTTGGAAGACGTATCAATGCTTAGGGATGCAGGGTTTCGAAATGCAGGCGAAACGCCTACTCCACAGGATCAATCAGCTGAAGTTCAAACAGATCTTACCGAAATGCTTCTGCGATTCCAGGTACCGGAGGGCGTCTTTCAATTCGGTCCAGGGGAAAACACGATCGATGACCGGCTTGATCCGGTGAAATTCGATAAAGCGGTTCATGCGTTCGAACATCGCACGTGATCCGACATAAATACCCTGCACGCGAATGCTGCTCATCAGGATCTGCGCCGGACTGACGCTCGCAGCGCCGCCGCTGAGCACGCCGATCACGCTCACCGTTCCGCCCATGCGCGCCGCGCGCAAAGAATGGCCGAAAGTGCCGCTGCCGCCAACTTCAATGACATGTCCCACGCCCTCGCCGGCGGATAGTTTCCGCGCAGCTTCTTCCCAATCAGGCGTGGTTTTGTAATTGATGGTTTCACTTGCGCCCAGATTCTTCGCGCGCGCGAGTTTTTCATCGCTGCTCGAGGTGATGATCGTTCTTAACCCGCCGGCCGCGGCAAACTGCAACGCAAAGATCGAAACGCCGCCGGTGCCCTGCAGGAGCACGGTATCGCCGGGGACAGCCGGCGTGTGCTCAAAAAGCGCATGCCAGGCCGTAACGGCAGCGCACGGCAACGCTGCTGCCTCTTGATCCGTTAGAAATGGCGGTACGTGCACCAATCCTTCTTCTGAAAAAACGGCGTATTCGCGCAAAACGCCGTCCATTGCGCCACCCAGGGCGGACTGCGCTTTCTCTTTGTTCGGCGGACCATCGATCCAACGCTGCATAAAACAGGCCGCAACGCGGTCGTCTTTTTTAAAGCGCGTAACACCCGGCCCGATCTCTTCCACTACGCCCGAACCGTCGGAGAGTGGAACCATCGGCCGCCGCATTTTCGGATTGTAAACACCGGTGACTGTCATCAGGTCGCGGTAGTTGAGTGAAGCCGCGCGCATGCGCACGAGCACTTCGCCCCCACCCGGCCGAGGGATTTCGCGCTCGACCAGCGCCAGATTCTCAATACCGAATTCCTGAATCTCAAACAGCTTCATATGCCGCTTTGCTGCCGAACTGGACAACCTGCTCGAGTTTGCGCCGGGCCGCGCCGGAGTCGATCGATTCGGCCGCAAGCGTAACAGCGGATTTCAAATCCGGCGCACGCTGCGCCACAAGCAACGCAGCAGCAGCGTTGGCGATCACGATATCGCGCCGCGGTCCGGGCTCACCGTCGAGAACAGTGCGAATAATTCCGGCATTGGTTGCCGCATCCTCACCCTTCAGATCTTCTATCGAAGCCGGGTCCAGGCCGAAATCGGCCGGCGTCCAGCGGCCTTTTTGCACCCGCCCGTCTTCGACTTGAAAGACAGTCGTGATGCCGGTTGTGCTGATTTCATCGAGGCCGTCCGCGCCGTGCACCACAAAAGCGCGCTCGATGCCGAGGCGCGCCGAAGCGTGCGCCAGCATTTCGGCCGCCCGCACGGAATACGCCCCGATCAATTGAATGCGCGCATGCGCGGGATTTGTCAGCGGACCAAGCAGATTAAAGACTGTGCGGCCTTTAAGAAGCAGGCGGGCTTCTTGTGCATGTTTTACAGCCGGATGCAGCAGCGGCGCATACAGAAAACCGATTCCGGTTTGTCGGATACAGGCCGAAACCTGCTCGGGCGGCTGCGTTACCGACACTCCAAGCGCTTCCAGCACGTCGGCGCTCCCGCACTGACTCGAAATGCGCCGGTTGCCGTGCTTGGCGACCCTGATTCCTGCTCCCGCCACAACAAAGGCGGTCGCGGTCGAGATGTTAAACGTACACGTTCCGTCGCCGCCTGTGCCGCAGGTATCGAGCAATGGCTCTTCCAGATTGGCTAAGTCGAGCGACGGGCCCATTTCGCGGATCGCGCTCGCGAATCCAACCAGCTCCGCCAGTGTCTCGCCTTTGCGCCGGAGAAAAGCGAGCACGTCGGCGATTCCTTCGGTGCCCATAGTTCCTGACAGCATGCGATGCATCAGGTCATGCGCCTCGGACTGGCTCAAATGTACGAAGTTCCGGAAAGGGAGATGAGACATGCCGTCGTTAATTCAATTTCGAGCCAGGTTTCGGCGCGTAACTTTCGCCAGTGCTTCCCTTAACTCTTTGGAACCACCGAGACCCCGAGCCAGACAGCGCCGTATCCAGCCACCACACTACTAACAAGATACAGAAGAGCGGTAAGCGAATGTCCGCTGCGAGTGGCGAGATAGGCATCGTACTCGAAGCTGGAAAACGTGGTAAATCCGCCCAGAAATCCGACAACGAAGATGAGCTGCCAATAATGCGACAGTTGGAGCCGCTCAACCAGCAATGTCATCAATAAGCCGATCAGGAACGAGCCGGCGACATTGATGACGAAAGTGGGCCAGGCGAAGTAAATGGCAGGCACTGCCTGCAGAATTGCACGGCCTACTACGTAACGCGCCAACGAACCGAGCCCACCCCCGACCAGCACGCATAGATAATTCGTCACCAGGAATCCACCATTATAGGTTCAGGGATGAAAGAGCCGATTGAAAAACGCGTAAGCGAGTTGCGCGAGCAGTTGGAGCGTCACGAGTATCTGTATTACGTAGTCGATCAGCCGGAGGTTACCGACGCCGAGTTCGATGCGTTAATGCGCGAGTTGCGGGCGCTCGAGGAAAAATATCCGAAACTGCGGACGCCTGATTCTCCGACACAGCGCGTGGGCGGCGCGCCGCGCGAAGGCTTTGTAAAAGTCGAACACAGCTCTCCCATGCTCAGCTTGGACAACGCGCTGAATGAAGAAGAGCTGCGGGAGTTCGACGCGCGGGTGCGCGCGCTACTCAAAAGCGAATCGTACGAGTATGTCGCCGAGCTGAAACTGGACGGGCTTTCCATGGCGGCGCAATATCGCGATAACCGCCTTGCGCGCGCTCTCACTCGTGGAGACGGACGCGTGGGCGAAGATGTCACGGAAAATGCACGCACCATCCGATCGCTGCCACTGCGAGCCAAGCCGATAGCGCGTTCACACGAGCATACCTTCGAAGTTCGCGGCGAAGTGGTGATGCAGCATCGCTCCTTTGAGCGCTTGAATGAGGAGCGTGAACAAGCGGGCCTCTCGCGCTTCGCAAATCCGCGCAATGCCGCGGCCGGCGCATTGCGGGCGCTGGATCCGTCGGTGACAGCGGCTCGCCAGCTCGATTATTTCGCCTATTTTCTGCTGCGGGACGGTGGGCCGCTGCTGCCCAGCCACTGGGAGAATCTGGAGGCTCTGAAAGCGGCAGGGTTTAAGGTAAATACGCACCGCCGGAAATGCGCGAACCTCGACGAGCTGCTGGCATTCATTCGGGAATGGGATGCAAAGCGCGAGTCCCTGCCGTATGAAACGGACGGAGTGGTTGCAAAGGTCGATTCAGTCGATCAGCAGGAACGGCTTGGATGGACCGCAAAAGCGCCCCGCTGGGCGATAGCTTTCAAGTACCCGGCCCGGCAAGCGAAAACGATTCTGGAAGCAATCGAGGTGCAGGTTGGGAGAACGGGAAGCCTCACGCCCGTTGCACACCTCAAGCCGGTAAGTCTGGCAGGAGTGACCGTTTCCCGCGCCACTCTGCACAACGAAGACGAGATTCAACGGCTCGGCGTAGAGATCGGCGATACCGTACTGGTCGAGCGCTCAGGCGATGTGATTCCCAAAATCGTGCGCGTCGTCGAGCAGGGAGCGCATCGCAAGCCGTTTCGTATGCCGTCGACCTGCCCGGTCTGCGGCGGCCATATCGTGCGCGCGGAAGGCGAAAGCGCGAGCCGCTGTGTGAATGCAAATTGTCCGGCACGTCTGCGCGAATCGCTGCTGCACTTCGCTTCGCGCGGCGTCATGGACATCGACGGCATGGGTGACGCACTCGTCGATCAACTGCTTGGCCGTCGGATGGTCCACAACATTGCCGACCTCTACGGATTGACGCTCGATCAATTGCTCACTTTGGATCGCATGGGCGAAAAATCCGCCAGCAAGGTTCTGGCAAATATCGACAAGTCTCGCACCCGGCCGCTCGCTCGATTGTTGAACGGCCTCGGCATTCCGTTCGTCGGGGAACGTACCGCGCAACTGCTTTCGGACCATTTCGGAAACCTGGACGACATCGCGCGCTCATCAGAAGATGCCTTGCAGGAAGTGGGTGAAGTCGGGCCGAAAGTGGCGCAGTCCATCCGGCAGTTCTTCGCCGAGCAGCGCAACTGCCAACTGCTCGAACGGCTGCGCTCTGCCGGATTGCAATTCACCGCGCCCAAACAGCGCAAAGCCAAGGCGGGACCGCTCGCGAGCCAAACCTTTGTCATTACCGGTACGCTTCCCACGCTAAAGCGCGAAGAGGCGAAAGAAAAGATTGAAGCGGCAGGGGGCAAAGTGGCAGGCTCGGTCAGCAGCAAGACGAATTACGTTGTGGCCGGCGAAGAAGCCGGCTCCAAGTTGACCAAAGCACGCGAGTTGAATATTCCGATTCTGGATGAAGCCGGCCTTTTCGCTATGCTGAACACGGAGACGTAAGCCCGTGTCCTTCCCCGCCCTATGTCGGTATGGCATCACATCATCGAAGTTCTGCTCAGTTGGGGGCCGTACGGGCTGCTGCTTCTCTCAACGCTTGACTCCGTCGGCCTTCCCATCGTCGGCGGTGTCGACGCTCTACTGATTGCGATCGCATCGAGTGAACCCCATCAGGCATATCTTGCAGCCGTCTGCGCGGTTGCTGGTTCGCTGGGCGGAAGCCTGATTCTGTTTCGTATTGCGCGCAAAGGCGGAGAGGTGCTTCTCGAAAAACACATCTCGCGCGGCACCGGCGCGCGCATGCATACCTGGTTTCAACGCTACGGCATGGTCACTGTGTTCGTGCCCGCCCTTTCACCTCTGCCGCTGCCCGTAAAGATCCCGGTGTTCTGTGCGGGCGCCTTGAATGTCCGCCTGAGCTATTTCATTTTCGTGGTTTTGAGCGCACGGACAATACGTTACGCCACTCTGGCCTACCTGGGAAAGCGCTACGGCAGCTATACCGGACGTTTTCTGCTGGGGCACGGTTGGACGATTGGAGCCATTGCGCTTGGACTAGCCGTCGTCGTTGCGATAGGACTGCGGCTGTATCAGCGTCACAGAACCGCGATCGGCGAGCCGGAATAAAAGTGGAAACCGTGCCGCAGTAGTATGGATGCATGTCAGGCACGACTCGCCGTGTATTTCTCGCGCAATCGGCAGCGCTCCTTCCGGTAAGCAGGATGGCATTCGCGCGTGAAGCCTTTACAGCGACGAATCTAGGGGTCCAGCTTTACACGGTGCGTAACGTGATCGGAAAGGATCCGCTCACCACGCTGAAAGCTATCGAGGAAATCGGCTACACGGAAGTCGAATGCATCTACGCCACGCTCGACGAGATCTGGCCCGCGCTCAAACAAACCAGGCTGCGCCCGGTCAGCGTACATATCGACGAAGCAATTTTCTCGAAAGGCGGCAGCGAGCTCGATTCCGCGCTCGGCAAAGCGAAGGAGCACGGTTTCGATTATGCCGTCGTTCCTTATATTCCGCCCAAGGAGCGCGGCGGCGCCGACATGTTCCAGCGCTTGGCCGAGACGCTGAATAAATCGGGCGAGAAAGCGCAATCGCACGGCCTCAAACTCTGCTATCACAACCACGCCTTCGAGTACAAACCGCTCGACGGAGCAAATGGCCAGACCGGCCTCGAAATTCTGATGAGCAGCACGCAAAAGGGCGTCGTGTGGCTCGAACTGGACGTTTTCTGGGCATCGGTTGCCGGGCATAATCCGGTTGAGCTGCTCAAAACCTACTCGGGACGCGTGGCACTGGCCCACCTGAAAGACAAGGCGCGCGACTTTACCAAAGTTCAGTACAACGAGAACGTTCCCAAGACTGCATTCAAAGAGGACGGTAGCGGATCAATCGATTTTCCGGCGGTCCTGAAAGCTGCCGCCGGCGCCGGAGTGGAGCATTACTTCGTCGAGCAGGACCAGACGCCGGGCGATCCCGTCGCCAGTTTGCGCAAGAGCTTCGATTATCTGAAAACGCAGTTCGCCTAGCTCGATTGCGGACTCGCGCGCAAGCAGCGCGGGTTAGGCTCGCTCGAGATAGCTGCCATCAGCCGTGCTGACGCGAATCTTTTCGCCCTGGTTGATGAAGGGCGGCACTTGCACTACCAGCCCGCTCTCGACTTTGGCGGGCTTTGTCACGTTCGAAACGGTAGCGCCTTTCAGACCCGGCTCCGTCTCCTGCACGGTCATCTCTACGCTCGGCGGCAGCTCGACACTGATAGGCTTGCCTTCATAAAACTCGACATTCACTTTAAGCTGCGGGATGAGATATAAAACGCTGTCGCCCAGCAGATCTTTGGTGAAATGCGTCTGCTCAAAAGTCTCCGTGTTCATGAAGTAGTAATACTCGCCGTCGTCGTACAAGTACTCCATTTCATGCTCTTCAAGAGAAACGCGCTCAATCTTGTCTTCTGACGAGAAGCGATGTTCGATCATGGCCCCCGAACGGAGATTACGCATTTTGGCCTGGACGAAACCGCGCAAATTGCCCGGCGTGCGGTGCACCATGCTGAACACTGAGTGAAGTTCGTTATTGAACTTCACGACCATGCCCGGGCGCAGTTGTGTTGATGCAATCATTATGGAATTTTTCAGTTTATCAAGTCAGCGCTTTTCGCCGCCTGTAACGCACACTTTGCCGCTGGGACTGTTCGGCACTAGCCACAGCCCGGCGGCATCGGCGCGCGGCTCCGTATGCTCGTCGTTGTATTCATACGTAAGCTGCGCTCCTGGTTTCAGCTTCCAGAACATGACGCTCTCGCGGTTCTTGTGCTCCGGCACCTCTGCGCATGCATGATCCATCCGCAACAGAGTTAACGTCCCGAATTGTCCCGGTCTTGCGAACTTCGTTTCTTCGCAATTCTGCTGCTCCATGCCGGTTGAGCGGATGGCCACCCAGCAGGCATTCTCTTCCCAGCCAGTGCGAGCAAACAGCAGGCCGGTCGGATCGTAAATCCACGGGTCCATGTTCTGATATGCGACTCCCGGCAGATAGGGATCGCCCCAAACCAACTCATAGGCGACACCCGGCCCATCCCGCAGCATCTGGCGGCCTTCCATCGCCCAGCCCTGTAGAAATTGCGAGTTCTCGAGATTGGGATCGAGTGTTACCAGCGCCAGAGCCGCCGCATGCAACATCCAATCGGGCTTTTCCACCTGCTGCGGCTTCATGCGCAGCAGAAACAACTTTGGCAGTCTAGCGAAATACTGCGCATCGCTTTCCCGCAGGTCGGTTCGCGTTGCCGCGCGGTAGGCCATCAGGTATTCAATCGCAGCGTATAGCGTCGGCCCGGCATTCGCTTCGCCGGCATTCCGCAGATTATTCAATAATTTTCGATTTGCAGAATCAAACTGAGCCTTCGAAAACTGATCGGCAGCAATAGCGAGAAACAAACGATCTCGCAATGCGCCCGCCGTATCGCCCGCCAGGGAAACGGATTTCAACTGCTCCATCTCGGCAGGGCCGATCAAATCCGCGCACCAATCGAGCACCAGGGCGACCTGACGCGCATCAGTCTTGTGCTGCAACGCCCAGGCGACCGCTTCCCTGCCCTTCGCTTCATCGCGCGTTACGGCATAATAAAGCGCCAGCTCAAAGCCGCGCTCAGGCGACTCCGGCACGCCTTGTACCCGCTGTTCGAAATTCCGCCAGCGCACGGTCTCTCGCGTGCGGTCCCGCTGCAATCGCCGCAGCAGCTTCGGCGTCAACAGCAGCGATATATCGCGCTCACCGGCGGCTGCAAATACCACGGGCATTGTCAGACAAGCCAGTATCCAGAGCGCAACCCAACGCACGCGCATATTGTTCCACACACTAACTGATTCCGAGCCATTCTCCGCTCCCTTACGGCCGCGGTACTGTCCGACTTGCGTCATTCTGCTACGCTGTTGAGTGCCGCCTCTGGTCAGCGAAAGCTTTGTTCTGCGAACCTGGCCTTTCCGGGAGTCGGATCTGATCGTCAGTTTTTTTACTCGCGATCAAGGCAAGTTGCGCGGCGTCGCTTACCGGGCGCGCAAGCCCAAAAGCAATTTCGGTTCAGGTCTGGAACGGCTGTCACTTGTGAACCTTACATATTTGCAAAAGATCACGCGCGAGCTTGTCACCCTGGCGCATTGCGATCTCCTGCAAACGCAGTTCGATCTGCTGAGCGATTTTGAGGCAGGCGTTGCGCTCGATTACATCGCCGAAGTGAGCGACCAGCTTCTCCCGCCGCATGAGCCGAACGAACGTTTTTTCCGTCTACTCATCGCCACGCTGAATTATATGCACGAGCGCAGCGCCGGGTCGATCTGGGCCGCCGTCATGTATTTCTCCCTGTGGGCCACGCGCCTCTCCGGCTTTCTGCCCGATCTCACGATGCATTCGCGGATTTCGCAGAACTCGCGCGAAATCGCCTGCACCATGCTCCGCAGCCACATCGCCGATCTGCCGCAACGCTCCTGGACGAAGGATACTGCACTCGACCTGCGCCGTCTCCTGATATCACTAATGGAGGAGCACGTTGAGCGCCGTTTCCACACGCCCGCCCTGCTAGAGGCCCTCTGATCGTCGAAAGAAATGGACTCCTTTCAGGAAACAATTTTTAAGCTGAAGCGCTACTGGGCCTAACAAGGCGCCATCATCCAGGAGCCGTATGATCTCGAAGTCGGCGCAGGGACGATGGCACCCGAAACCTTTCTGCGCGTGCTCGGCGACAAGCCTTACAGAGTCGCTTACGTGCAGCCCAGCCGCCGTCCCGCTGATGGCCGCTACGGCGAAAACCCCAACAGGCTTTACAAGCATCAGCAGCTTCAGGTTATTCTCAAACCCACGCCCGCCGATGTTATCGACCAGTATTTGAAGAGCCTGGAAGCAATCGGCATCGATCTCGCAAAACATGACATCAAGTTTGAAGAAGACAACTGGGAAGCGCCGACGCTAGGCGCCTGGGGTGTGGGCTGGCAGGTCATGCTCGACGGCCTCGAAATCACCCAGTTCACCTATTTTCAGCAATGCGGCGGCATGGACCTGGCGGTTGTTCCTGCGGAAATTACTTACGGGCTCGAACGGATCGTCGCGTTTTTACAGAATGTGGAAAGCGTGTACGACATTGAGTGGGCGCCCGGCTTCAAATACGCCGATGTGCGGCTGGCGGATGAAGAGCAGTTCTCGGTTTACAACTTCGAGCTGGCGGATGTGAGCGCGTTGTGGCAGGAGTTTGATCTGCACGAGCGCGAGGCTGCGCGTCTTCTAGAGATGTTCAGGAAGAAAGAAGACAAGCATCGGTTTCCGGTGCTTGCCGCTTACGATCAGGTCTTAAAATGCTCAAATCTTTTTAATCTGCTCGATGCGCGGGGCGCGATCAGTGTCACCGAACGGGTTGGCATCATCGCGCGCGTCCGTAAACTCGCGCTGGGTGTGGCTGAAGCGTGGGTCGCGCAGCATAGGTCACATCATGACAATCCAAAGGCGGCTGCGTAGATGCCCGATCTTCTCGTCGAAATCGGCACGGAAGAGATCCCGGATTGGATGATCGAGCCGGCTCTGGCCGATTGGAAGACAAAATTCGAGGCGACGTTTGGCGCATTCGGCGGATCAGCGATCGACTTGGACGCGACACCCCGCCGTCTTGTACTTTTCGTCCGAGACCTGGCCGCGCAAGCGCCCGATACGGAGAACGTTGTCCTCGGTCCGTATCTCTCCGCCGGCACGAAAGCCGCCGAGGGTTTCGCGCGCAAATGGAATACGCCACTCGAACAATTGCAGAAAACAGAGGATGCCAAAGGCGAGCGCTACGTCTTCCATCAGCTCACGGAGGGCCAGAGTGTTCGCGCCGCCCTAGAAGGCAAGTTGGCGGGTGTCATCGCGTCGATTCAGTTCCCGAAAACTATGTCGTGGCCCGGCAGCGCGGGCGTGCGCTTCATCCGCCCTATCCGCTGGATTGTGTCGCTGCTAGATGACGAAGTGCTCGATTTCGAAGTTGCGGGAGTAAAGGCAGGCAACACGACGCGCGGGCACCGCGTTCTCGGCGCGCGTGAACCCGTTCGCGTAACGATTTCCACATACGCGAGCGTCCTCGAA
>DATBGM010000110.1:0-15336 GCA_036557945.1 Bryobacteraceae bacterium
ACCGAAAAGATTCACAAAGCCGCGCAGCAGTTCGAGTCGCTCCTTATCGGCGAGATGTTGAAAACGGCGCACGCCTCGGGCGACGGTGGCTGGCTCGGAAGCGGCGATTCCGCCGGCAGCGATTCCGCGATGCAGATGGCCGAGTCACAGCTCGCCGAAGCGCTTTCGAGCGGAAAGGGGCTCGGACTGACAAGCGTCATCGAGCGAGCGCTCAGTCAGCAGACCACTCAGAAGGTCGCCGAGATTCCGCCGGCGAATTCGGGTGTTTCGTTGAAGAAACCATAAGCGAAGCCGGCGCTTTCCTGGCCGTCTTCGCTATATCCCGCGTGCTTTGCTTCCTGCGCTTCCGCCTCCAGCTTATCCACCGCTTCGCGCCAGCCTTCCAGCATGGTTCCCAGCAGCTTTTCCGCCTCGAGCAGCGGCGCTTCCGATTTTTGCGCATGAGCATCGACCAGCCGGCACTGAATGTAGCTGTAGAGCCGCTTCAGGTTTATGGCGATCTCGCCGCCCTTCTCGTAGTCGAGCGAAACGATCAGCTCAGTGAGAAGTGTCACGCCCTTATTGATCGCCTTTCCGCGGCCCGCGATGTCTGCCGATTCAAAACAGCGCCGCGCCTGGCGGATGGAATCGAGAGTGCCTTCGTATAGCGCGACTACCGTGCTCAACGGATTACCGCTGAACACGCTGCCTTCTACATAAACCTGGTATGGATCGAAAAAGCTCAAGCGAAACTCCTCACAGGCTTTATCGGCGATTCGCGAGCCGCTGTATAGGTACAAACGAAGAAAAATTCTCGAGCGTAAAACCTTCTAACAAAAGCAAATCCTCGCCGATATGTGTGCTGAGGACACCTTTCCACGCATGTTTTCGATTATTGGAATCGTTGTAGTCATCGGCGCTATCCTGGGCGGCTACCTGATGGAGCACGGCAACCTGAAGGTGCTGGTGCAGCCCGCCGAGCTGATCATTATAGGCGGAGCCGCCATCGGGACACTGTTAATCGCCAACCCCCTGCCTGTCATCATCAAGATCATCAAAGCGCTCCTCGGCGTGCTGTCGTCGAATAAATACAGCAAGGATCGTTACCTGAAGACGCTCCAAATGCTGAACGACCTCTTCAAGAAGGGCCGGAAAGGCGGAATCGCCGCGCTTGAAAACGATATTGAAGAGCCCGAAAACAGCGAGCTATTTAAGACGTATCCCGAAGTTTTGAAAGACCATCACGTGGTGGATTTCATTTGCGACACGATTCGCACGGGCATGAGCGGAACGGTTTCACACTACGATCTCGATGCCATGATCGAACTCGACCTCGAAGTGCACCACCGCGAAGTCACGGTTCCTGTTACGGCGCTTACCACGGTTGCGGACGCCCTGCCCGGCCTCGGCATTGTGGCCGCGGTTCTCGGTGTCGTGATCACGATGGGCTCGCTTGGCGGCCCGCCCGAGGAGATCGGAAAGAAAGTGGCAGCAGCCCTGGTCGGAACATTCCTGGGCATTCTGCTCTGCTATGGTTTTCTTTCGCCGCTGGCCGGCAGCATCACCAAATCGAATGACGCCGAATCCGAGTACTATCATTGCCTGCGCACGGGCTTAATTGCGTTCTTCCGTGGTGCTGCGCCAATTCTCGCGGTCGAATTCTCGCGGCGCTCGATCCCGGCTGCCGTCCGTCCGTCGTTCAAGGAAATGGAAGAGTCGTTCAAGGGCGGAAACGTCCAATCGATCGCAGCGTAACGGTAAGATCCCTGAGATCAAACCGCGTGCCGGACGACTATGTTCATGCACGCGTGAGATTTAAGTTGATGAGCCCGCGTTTCCCAGCGAGGCGAAGATTCAAAGGGATTGCAATGATCCTGTGCCTGGCCGGTGTACTCCGGGCCGCCGACAGCGGCGTTGCCGACCAGTTGAAGGGCATTGAACTGCAGCGGCAATCGCTCGAAAAGCAACGGAACGCCGTCCGGCAGCAAATTAAGCTACAGGACGACGGCGGCAGCACGGAATCGTTCATTTTGCTTCCTGCCCTACCGCCGCTTGCGCAAGCCGATTGTCCTTCGCTCAATTTTGACGAGATTGAAGCGCTCATTGCGTCGGCCGCTAAAAAATATTCGTTGCCGGCACGCCTGATTCGGGCCGTCATGCGACAGGAATCCGGGTTTTACCCGTGTGCCGTCTCCATTAAAGGCGCTCAGGGCTTGATGCAGCTCATGCCCGCCACGGCCTATCAACTGCGTGTGGCGGATCCATTCGACCCGGTACAAAATGTCGAGGCAGGAACCGCATTCCTGAAGCGCCTGCTCGACCGCTACCGTGGGGATCTGCGGTTGGCTCTGGTCGCTTACAACGCCGGCGCCACCCGCGCCGATCAGCTCACACCCGCCGAATACCCGATTGAAACCCAAGGTTATCTAGCCAACATTTTCGCTGAATTAGACCCCGGACAGTAATTTAAGGCGGTCACCAACAGCAGTTCTCGAATTGTGTTGCGTCAGATTGCAATTTGCGATATATAAATAGCAGATTGCAATATGACTGTGGCTGAAAAAATTCGCTATCTGCGGCTGGTCGAGGGCCATCTGCGTGGTCTTGGCCGTGCGATGACGCAGAAAGAGCTCGTCGCGGCCATTCGTTCCGAGCTCGACCGTCCCATCAGCCAGCCCTATTTGTCACAGCTTGAAAGCGGCCAGCGGCGTCACCTGACAAATACGACCCGGCTGCTGCTAGCCAAGTTTTTCAAGGTTCATCCCGGCTACCTGGTCGATGATCCTGAAGGCTTCCAGACGGAATTGATGACCGACTTACAGGGCCAGGAGGACAAGCTCGATATTTGGCTCATTGCCGGGGCCGAGCGGTTCCGTAAGGATCCGGCGCTGGCCGGCGCGCTGCTGAAGGTTGCACAGCATGCGAATTCGCGCAGATGCCTGCTGTTGCTGCGCGCGGTGCTGGAAACGCCGGAACTGGTGGACCGGCTTTGGGAGGTTTTGCAACCGGAAGCTTTGCAGCCGAAAGAGGAGGCGCACGATGAAGTGGCCTGACATCTACTTGCTTTGTTTCGCGATTGGAACTATTTGGAGCGTTGCGACGATACTGCTCGGCGGCTTACATTTCGGGCACGGGCATGCAGCGCATTTTCACCACGGACATGCGCATGCACCCGGCGCCCACCATCACTCGGACCCGTCGGGCGGATGGCTGGCGGCCCTGATCAGTCCAAACAGCCTGGCGGTATTTCTCGCCTGGTTCGGCGGCGTGGGCTACGTGCTGACACGGCATACGGGCTTACTCCTATGGACCGACCTGGCGCTGGCAATCGTCTTCGGCCTGGCAGGAGCGTGGCTTTTGGCTTCGTTCCTTCATTTTTTGCAAGTGCGGGAGAAGCCGCTCGACCCCTCGGATTACGAAATGATCGGCGTACTCGGACATGTTTCGAGCACAATCCGGCCCGACGGCGTGGGCGAATTGATCTATACGCGGGACGGCGCGCGCAGACCGGTGTGCGCGCGCAGTGAAGATGGCAGTTTCATCGGGCGTGGCGCCGAAGTGGTTGTCACGCGTTTCGAAAGAGGTGTGGCGTATGTGCGGACCTTTGAGGCCATGATGGCCCAGCCGCCCTTGCCCGCCGAAAAGGAGAAAGAAAATGTCGACTGAAGTGTTGATTATTGCGATTGTGGTGGTGCTCGTCTTGCTTTTACTGATGAGCGCCATGGCGACACTTTTTCGCAAAGCGGGGCCGCACGAGGCATTGATTGTCTACGGCCTGCGCGGCACGCGAATTGTCAAAGGGCGGGGAACGGTGATCTTCCCGATGATCGAGAGCTTCCGCCAGTTGTCGCTACAACTGATGTCGTTCGATGTTGCGCCGCAGCAGGATCTGTACACCAAGCAGGGCGTCGCAGTCACGGTGGAAGCGGTGGCGCAGATTAAAGTCAAAAGCGATCCCGAATCGATTCAGACCGCTGCCGAGCAGTTTCTTACCAAGACCGATCAGGCGCGCGAAGGTTTGATCCGCCTCGTCATGGAAGGACATTTGCGCGGCATCATCGGCCAGTTGTCGGTCGAGCAGATTGTCAAAGAGCCGGAAATGGTCGGCGACCGGATGCGCGCCACCTGCGCCGACGACATGAGCAAGATGGGCCTCGAAGTCGTTTCGTTCACTATTAAAGAGGTCCGCGACAAAAACGAATACATCACCAACATGGGCCGCCCCGATATCGCGCGCATTAAGCGCGATGCGGACGTAGCTGCGGCCGAAGCAGAACGCGATACCGCGATCCGTCGCGCCGATGCCACGCGCGCCGCAGCAGTCGCCAAGGCGCAGGCGGATCAGGAGCGTGTGCTGGCCGAAGCGCTGTCAATGGCTAAACAGGCCGAAGCCACGCGCGATCTCGAAATCAAAAAGGCGCAGTACATCGAAACCGTCAAGCGCCAACAGGCGCAGGCCGATAAAGCCTATGACATTCAGGCCAACATCATGCAGCAACAGGTGACGGCGGAGGCTGTGAAAGTGCGCCAGGTCGAAAAAGAGCAGGAAGTGAAGGTGCAGGAAGCTGAAATCCTGCGTCACGAAAAAGAACTCATCGCGACCGTGCTCAAGAATGCGGAAATCGAGAAGCAGCGCATCGAGATGCTGGCCGAGGCGGCGCGCCGCAAGATGACGATTGAAGCCGAAGGCGTCGCCTTCGCGACACGTGCGCAGGGTGAAGCCGATGCCGAAATCATTTTGAAGAAGGGCGAAGCCGAAGCCAAGGCGATGAACGTGAAAGCGGAAGCGTACCAGGAATGGAACCAGGCGGCAGTTGCTGACAAACTGATCACCGGACTACCGGAAGTCGTGAAAGCGATGGCCGCGCCGCTTTCCAATATCGACAAAATCACAATCGTTTCGACGGGCGACGGCAATGCGGCGGGAATAAATAAGATCACCGGCGACATGACCAAAATTGCGGCCCAGATCCCGGCCCTGTTCGAAACGCTATCGGGCATCCCCATGTCGGAGTTGCTGGGCAAAGTGCGCGGAATCGGCGACCGCACGGGCATCGCGCCGAAACCGAATGGAAATGATCCGCAGCAGTAAACGGAGGTTGCTATGACGCTATTGGATCGGGTGGCCACTCTTATCCGGGCGAATCTGAACGATCTGGTCGAGAGAGCCGAGAATCCGGAGAAGCTGCTCAGGCAGCTTCTCCTCGATATGCAAAACCAGTATTTGCAGGTGAAGACCCAGGTTGCGGTTGCGATTGCGGGCCAGCACCAGTTGGAAAAGAAGCAGCGTGAAAACGCGGAGGCGCAGCAGGACTGGTTGCGCAAAGCCGAGCTGGCGGTCGGAAAAAATCAGGAAGCGCTGGCGCGGGTGGCGCTCGAGCGTTCGCTCACGCACGAAAGCTCGGCAAAGAACTTCGAGCAGCAGCTTGGCGAACAAGTCAACCAGGTGGAATTGCTGCGGGAGGCGCTTCACCGGCTCGAGAGCAAGATGGCTGAAACCCGGGCGCAGGTCGATGTGCTTATTGCACAACACCGGCGCGCCCGGCTAGCCGTACGCGCCGGCAGGACCAGCGGCGAAAATTTCGAGCAGGATACGGCGCTCGAGCGTTTGCGGGACAAGGTGGCGGATGCCGAAGTGTCAGGACAGGGACACTTGATGGCTGCAACGGAGCGAAGTGTTGAAGATCAGATCGCAAAGCTCGAAAAAGCCGACCGCGTGGACCGGATGCTGGCGGAGCTGAAGCACCGCCTCGCCAACGCCTGAACATCCTTTTTTCGTCGAACGAACTTTCCGGCCTGCTCCCGTTTTCTGGTGTATCTCGGGGTGGGGTTCTCCCTTTTTGCCGGGATTGGGTTTGCCCCCTAACCTTTCTATCTTCAAAGATATGAAGCAAGGAAACACCCTTCGTGCGCGAGTCGGAGCAAGGCGGACGAATCACGGGTGGTAGCGAGAAAGGCGGCTTTATGCCTCTCTCTTTTCATCCCGTCCTTTCTAGGGGGGCAGGAAGCCGCCACTTTTTCGGCAAGGCAAGGCCCGGCGCCGCAGACGCCCGGCACAGTTGAACAGAAACAGGTGTTGACGGAAGCGGATGCGCTTCGTATGGCCGAACAGTACAGTCCGCTGCTCAAGGCGGGCGAGGCACAGATTGAGGGCGCTACGGCGGCGATTACCACCGCGCGCACCTATGTTAATCCCGAAGTAAACCTGCTCGACGGGCATCAATCGATCCGGCTCCCCACTTCGGTGAGGGGCATTTTGCAGCATTACGGGGTAGCGCAGCGCATTGAACTGCCGTTTCAACGGCGGGCGCGGATCAAGGTAGCCGAAATCGGGCGCGAAAGCAGCGAATACGGGCAGGCCGAGAACCGGCTGGCGGTGCGCGGAGCGGTGAAGCAGAGTTTTTACACGGTGCTGCGCCGTAAACAGGAACTGGATCTGGCGCAACAGAACCAGCGGCTGGTAGAGGATTTCCGGCGGCGCATTGCCGTGCAGGTTTCAACCGGTGAAGCGGCAAAGCTCGAACTCACGCGCGCAGATGCGGAACTGGCGACCGTGCGTACGCAGGTGCGCAGCGCGGAATTGCAGGTAGTGACCGCGATTTCGGGATTGCGAGCGGTGATCGGAGCGGCAAGCAGTACGCCGATCGATCCCGAGGGAGCATTGAACACGCCGCCGCAATTGCCGCCGATGAGCGAATTGCTGAAGCGGGTGCTCGCGCAACATCCGGCTTATGCACAGGCGCGGACGGAAGTGCAGCGTGCGCAAGCGGCCCTTTCCGCCGAGAAGACACTCCGTGTCCCGCAGCCCACTGCTCTTGCCGAATATGAACAACAACCCGATCTGCGCTTCTATCGCGTAGGTTTCGCACTGCCACTGCCTTTTTTTGACCGCCGGCAAGGTCCGATCCGCGAAGCAGCGGCGCGTGTGCGGCAGAATGCGGCGCTGGTGGATCAGCAGCGCCTGGAGCTGACATCGGCGCTCGAAACCGCCTACGGGCAATACCAGATTGCCAGCCAGCAGGTACAAGCGCTCGAAAGCGGAGCTCTGCGGGAAGCCGAAGCGGCGCTCGCGGCCGCCCAGGCAGCGTACAAATTTGGAGAGCGCGGAATCATCGACGTGTTGGATGCCCAGCGCGTGCTGCGCGGCGTCCGATTGGACCACGTTAACGCGCAGTTTGACCGCCAGGCAGCGCTGATCGAGCTCGAGCAGCTACGGGCTGTCGATCCGCAATAGGGGGAATTCAGATGTATCGAAACAAGGTCGCTTATGCGTCCGTCTTCGCGGCGGCGCTGCTGGCGTTGCTGATCTTAACGGGGTGCGGAACGGGGCAGGATCAGAGCGCCCATGCTTCGCCGGTAAAGAAAAGTCAGGATCCGCTGAAGGTCGAGGTCTCGCCGGCGCTCGCGCAGCACATCCAGATTGCAACAGCCAAAGCGCAGGATGTCGCACGAAGTCTGCACGCGGCCGCGCGTATTGAGGCGGATGCGCACCGCGTCGGACGCGTAAGTTCGCCGGTAACCGGCCGCATTACAGAAGTGTTTGCGCATGAAGGCGACTTTGTAAAGCACTGGCAGGCGCTGGCGACGCTGAGCAGCACGGAGCTTTCCAACACACAGCTCGCCTATCTGGAAGCATACTCGCGGAGACAGCTTGCCGAACGCGCAGTAGAGCGCGCGGACCTGCTGTTGAAGGCCGATGTGATCGGGGCGGCGGAGCTGCAGAGGAGAAAAGCGGAGCTGCAGGAAAAGATCGAAGAAGTTTCTGCGGCGCGCGCGCAGTTGCATGTACTCGGCATGTCCGACGAGACGATCGCAAAGCTGAAAGCGACGCGCGAGGTGACATCGGTCTCGCACATCGTGGCTAGCGTTACCGGTACGGTCATTGAACACAAAGCTGTACCGGGGCAAGTAGTGGCGCCTGCGGAAACGGTCTATGTCATCGCGGATCTTTCGCAGGTCTGGCTGATCGCGGATATTCCGGAAGAGAGCTCGGGCGATCTGCACGCCGGTAAGGCAGTAGTGGCAGAGATCGCGGCATTTCCGGGCGAAAAAGTACGCGGCAAGCTGAGTTACGTGAGTCCGACAGTAAACCCTGAGACGCGGACCGTGCGGATTCGCATGAATGTGCCAAACCCGCGCTATCGCTACAAGCCGGACATGCTGGCCACGGTAGCGCTCGAAGACGTTCCGCAGAAGCAGATTGTGCTGCCGGAGCAGGCAGTCGTGCGGGAAGACAACAAAGATTACGTTTTTGTACAGACAGAGCCGTCGACTTACTCGCTGCGGGAGGTTGTGCTTGGGGCGGATTTAGAGAACCAGTCCGTGATCACGAGCGGACTCGATCCGGGCGAACGTGTCGTGATCGCCGGAGCCTTTCATCTCAATAACGAGCGCAAGCGCCGGCTGCTGGCGGGTGTGGAATAGTGCTGCGCGCGATAGTCGAAAACGCGCTCAAGCAGCGCCTTGTGCTGGTTGTGGTGGCCTGTATTTTAGTGGCTTTCGGCATACAAGCGGCGCGGAATTTATCGGTTGACGCATTTCCGGACGTCACGAATGTTCAGGTCCAGGTGGCGACCGAAGCCGCGGGACGCTCGCCCGAAGAGGTAGAGCGGTTTATCACGGTGCCCATCGAAATCGCGATGACGGGCCTGCCTGGAATGACGGAAATGCGCAGTCTCAACAAACCGGGACTCTCGCTGATCACACTTGTGTTTGAGGACGATCGCAACGTGTACTTCGAGCGCCAGCTTGTGATGGAGCGGCTGGTGGAAGTGCGCAACCGGCTGCCGCAAGGAATTACGCCGGTACTGGGTCCGGTTTCCAGCGCGCTCGGCGAAGTTTACCAATACACGCTCGAACGGCCCGGTGAAGAGAATAGCCGGCTCACGAAGCAGGACCTGGTGGAGCGCCGCACGATTCAGGACTGGGTGGTACGGCCGCTGCTGCGGTCGATTCCCGGCGTTGCCGAGATCAATTCGACGGGCGGTTACGTGAAGCAATACCAGGTGCTCGCGGATCCGGTCAAGCTGCACTATTTCGATATCACGATTCAGGACGTTTACCAGGCGCTCGAACGAAACAACGCAAATTCGGGCGGCGGCATTCTTCCGCAGGGGCCGGAGCAGTTTCTGGTGCGCGGTGTCGGCCTGATCAACAGCCTGGACGATATACGCAATATCGTGCTCAAGCAGTCGCGCGGCACGCCGGTCTATATACGCGACGTCGGCGAGGTGCGATTCGGCGAAGAAGTTCGTTACGGCGCGATGATCAAGCCGGGCGGCTCAGAGGCCGTCGGTGGCATCGTGATGATGCTCGCGGGCGGCAATGCCAAGCAGATCGTGAGCCGCGTCAAGGACAAAGTCGCCGAGATCAACAGCAAACACATGCTGCCCGGCGGCCTCACGATCGTACCGTATTATGACCGCTCGGAACTGGTGGATGCGGCGCTCGATACCGTGCTCGAAGTACTGATCGAGGGCATTGTGCTGGTCATCGTGATTCTGTTCCTGTTCCTGGGCGATCTGCGGTCAAGCCTCATCGTGATCGCCACCTTGATTCTGACCCCGCTTGCAACGTTCATTGTGATGAATCACTATGGGCTTTCGGCCAACCTGATGTCGCTTGGCGGCCTGGCGATTGCAATCGGCCTGATGGTGGACGGCTCGGTGGTAGTGGTCGAAAATGTCTTCGCGAAACTGGGACATTCGCGCGGAAACAACAAACTGGGTACGGTACTCGATGCCGTGCTCGAAGTGGGCGTTCCGGTCATCTTCGGTGTGGGAATCATCATTCTCGTTTTCCTGCCGCTGATGACCTTGCAGGGCATGGAAGGCAAAATGTTCGCGCCGCTTGCATACACGATTGCAATCGCGCTGGGCATTTCCCTGATACTTTCGATGACGCTTTCGCCCGCGCTCGCCTCCTATCTTCTGAAAGGCGGTTCAGAGCACGATACGTGGCTGGTGCGGTTGATCAAGCGGCCGTACGAATTTCTGCTCAACCTGGCGCTGCATCACCGGAAGACGACGATCGCGCTTGCGCTGGCGCTCTTTGCCGGCGCGATTTGCCTGTTCCCGTTTCTGGGTACATCGTTCATCCCGGAGATGCAGGAAGGATCGCTCTCGCCCAACCTGGATCGTGTGCCAAACATCTCACTCGATGAGTCGATCAAGATGGAGATGCAGACGGTCGACATTATCAAGGACATTCCGGGCATCACGAAAGTAGTTTCGCGCCTCGGCCGAGGTGAATCGCCGGCCGATCCGGCAGGTCCGAACCAGGACGACGTGATCGCGACTCTGGCGCCGCTCAAAGAACGCAAGGGCTGGACGCAGGATCGGATCGCAGACGAGATGCGAAAGCGCCTTTCGGTGTTGCCCGGCGTGAACCTGGTTATGGCGCAGCCGATCTCCGACCGAGTGGATGAAATGGTGACCGGGGTACGCGCCGATATCGCGGTGAAAATTTTTGGCGACGATCTCGATACGCTGATCGAAAAGGCAGACGAGGTCGCGAAAGTAGCCCAAGCGGTGCGTGGCTTCCGCGATATGAAGATCGATCGGGTCGGCGGGCAGGAGTATCTGACGATCAGAATTAACCGCCAGGCGATTGCGCGCCTCGGATTGAATGCATCGGACGTACATGACATTATTCAGACCGCAATCGGCGGTAAAGCCGCGACGGAAATCTACGAAGGGGAGCGGCGTTTCGCCGCCACCGTGCGCTTACCGGAGCGGCTGCGCGACAGTGTCCCCGATATCCGGCAGATTCTGGTGAGCACGCCTTCGAATGTTCGCGTGCCGCTCTCGCAACTGGCCAATATTCAGGTGCGGGAAGGCCCGGCGCAGATTAATCGCGACATGGGCAAGCGGCGTATTGTCGTAGGTATCAATGTCGCCGACCGCGATCTTGGCGGGTTCGTATCGGAACTGCGCGAGAAAGTCGAAAAACAAGTCCAGTTGCCTTCTGGATACTTCTATGAGTGGGGCGGACAGTTTCAGAATATGACGCGGGCGCTGCATCACCTGGCGTTCATTGTCCCGATCACAATCGGCGCGATCTTCTTCCTGCTATTTCTGCTATTCCACTCGTTGAAGCTCGCGACACTCATCATCACGGTGCTGCCGTTCGCCTCGATCGGCGGTGTCGTGGGATTGTTCATCTCGGGCGAATATCTTTCCGTGCCGGCCTCGGTCGGGTTTATCGCACTATGGGGTATTGCGGTGCTGAACGGCGTCGTGCTGGTGTCGTATATTCGCAAGCTGCGGCAAAGCGGGCTGGATCAAAAGACCGCGATTCGCGAAGGAGCGAAGATGCGGTTCCGCCCGGTGATGATGACGGCATCGGTAGCCGCGCTCGGGCTGATTCCGTTTCTGTTTGCGAAAGGACCTGGCTCGGAGGTGCAGAGACCGCTGGCCGTAGTCGTCATTGGCGGCCTGATTACATCCACGCTCCTGACATTGGTCGTGCTGCCAACCTTGTACCGGTTCTTTGATGACGTCAAGAGTGGGAAGGAAGAGCGGCGGGAAATGCGGGAAGAGCTGGAGATGGTCCAGAGCTAACTTTCCGGACGGGCGCTTCTATAATTCGCGGGGGTAGAGCCAAAGAGAAGCTGCCGGCGCGCGCGCCATTCTTCAGCCGTCAGCTCCCATGTCTCCGAGGCCAAGCGGCCGCATACATAATCGCTCTCAGAAGTGTCAATCACACGCATCCCGGTTTTCTCGGAGATGCGCCTGGATGCGATGTTCTCCACCGCTTTGGACACGCGCAAAACGCGGAAGCCAAGCACCTCGAACCAATAGTCGTTGGTCACGGCGACGGCCTCTGTCATGAGCCCCCGACGCTGCCAGGCGGGAGCAAGCCAGAACCCTCGATTGGCGCGCTCATCCCGGTGAAGGCTGATGGCGCCGATGAGGTAATCCGGATCCTGTGGTAGCCGCAGAGTCCAATGCCATTCGTCGCCGCGCGCGATCGCCGGAAGACTTACATCTCGATAAAAATGAAAAACTCCATCCGGAGGAAACGGCCACGGAACCTTCGCATTCAGGTATTTTACGATTTCCCATTGCGGAAAGAGTTGCTGGGCCTGTTCTGCGTCGGCGAGTTCTACCGGTCGCAAGATCAGCCGAGCGGTCTCGAGAGCCGCAAACATCTAGGCAATATAACAGCGGAATCCTCGCGTAAGAACGTCATTCAGCGCGCAGAGCAGCCATCGGATCCAGGCGGGCAGCTCGGCGAGCGGGAACATAAGCAGCGAGTAAGGCCACGATCGCAACAATGGCCGGCACGAAAAGAAACGTCAAGGGATCGTGAGGGCCGATACCGAACAGCAGGCTGTGCAGCAGTCCGGTGAGCGCAAGTGCGCCGCTGATGCCGATTGCGACACCACCAAGGAGCGGGTATGCGGCAGCCCGGACGATCAGCGATACGATTCGTCCCGGTGTTGCGCCGATGGCGACGCGCACTCCAATTTCCCGAGTGCGTTCGGAAACCGAATAAGCGAGAATGCCAAACACGCCAATGGCGGCAAGCAGCAACGATGCGCCGGAAAAACCTGTCAGAAGAAATGTAATGAAGTGCTGGCGCGAGAACGTCGCCGCGATGACTTGCTCCATGCTTCGAACATCGGCGACAGGTTGGGCGGGATCGATGCTTCGTATGATGCGCCGGACCGGTTCGGCTGCGGCCAGCGGATCGCGCTGGTAGCGCACAACAAGGACCATGCGGTTATATGTCAAATGAGCATGCGGATAGTAGACGGTGGGCGTGGGAGGCTGGTCGAGCGCCTCGTCATGCACGTCGGCAACTACGCCGATAATCTGGCCAAACGGATTCTTTTCTTCCATCCAGACGCTGATTCGCTGATCCAGCGGATTGGCTGTGCCCAGATACTTGCGCACGAAAGCCTGGTTGACGAGGAAGCGGTGCGGTGAATTTTCCGAGTTATCGGCGGCGGTGAAATCGCGGCCGCTTAGCAGCGGAATACCGATCGTCTGAAAATAGCCGGGCAGGACGGTGCGGATGGTAGCGGTAAGATCCTCGCCAGGTTTGCGCGGAGGCTGCCCCGCAATAACCACAAATGTGCTTGGCGCGGCGCCATTGAATGGGAGGTGGCTGACTGCGCTGGCACTGCGCACTCCGGCGAGAGAATCGATTTCCCGTGTTGCGCGCGCAAAGAATTGGATGGCCTGCGAAGGTTTGGTGTAATGCGCACCCGGCAGAGAGACACGAAGCGTGAGCAAGTTGGCCGGCTGAATACCAGGGCTGACGTGTTGCAGTCCTTGCAGGCTGCGAAAGAGGAGCAGGGCGCCGCTCAAAAGAATCACGGATACGGCGATTTCCGCTCCCACAAACCAGGCGCGGACATGGCTGCGACCGCCGACGCTCGAGCGCCCATCGATCTGCATAGCGTGAACCAGGGCGGAACGTGAACCGGCCAGGGCGGGGGCAAGCCCAAAGACGATAGTGGTCAACATCGCGAGGCACGCCCCAAAAAAATAGATACGGTTGTCGGTCACAATCTCCAGAGATTGCGTGAGATCGTTTGGAGCCATAAACACGAGCATGCTTACCGCCCATCTGGCAAGCAGCATGCCCAGTGTTCCACCGGCCGCGGCGAGCAGGAGGCTTTCTGTCAGCAACTGCCGCATAACGCGTATTTGCCCGGCCCCCAACGAAGCGCGCAGAGCCATTTCGCGCTGGCGAACGGTATAGCGCGCCAGCAGCAAACTGGCCACATTCGCGCATGCCACGGCGAGCAGCAAGCCGACGGCGCCCAGCAGCACCAGCAGCGACGGCCTGATGTTACGGACGAGAGCGTCGCGCAGCGGCTCGACGGTTACTGTCCAGTCTTTGTTGAAGCCGGGATCGTCCAGAGCGCGCCGGCGTGCGATGCCAGACATCTCGGCTTGCGCCTCGCGCAGCGTGACGTCCGGTTTCAGACGCGCCAGACACCACAACCAGCGGCCTTCGCCGCCATTCTTCGCCGGCGTGATATCTAAAGGAGTCCAGACATCGATGCCCCGATTGTGGAAGTAGAAGTTGGCCGGCAGAACACCGATGATCGTGCGTGGCTGACCTGCGAATTGAACTCGCTTGCCGAGGATGCCCTTGTCGCCGCCGAACCAACTCTGCCATAGCCGGAAGCTGATCAGGATGACCGGATTCGAGCTGTTGCCGCTCTCTACTTCCGTGAAATAGCGGCCTACGACCGGCTGGACGCCCAGCATCGGCAACAGATGCGCGTCCGCTTCGATATCGGTCACTTCTTCGGCGCGCTCTCGATCGCCAAAGACCGCGTGTGCTGTATCGAAGACCGCGAACTTCTGAAAGGCAGTATTGCGAGCCTTCCAGACAAAGTAGTTCCTCGGGGCAACGTGCCCATGCAAGTAACTTGCCTTCTGGTTCTCCTCCCAAACCATGACGAGTTGGGAAGGATGCGAATACGGAAGCGGGCGCAGGAGCAGGTTATCTGCGATCGTGTAGATGGCGAGGCTGGTTCCAAGGCCCAGAGAGAGCGAGAGAATAGCCGTGAGAGCGAATCCGGGATTGTTCCTGAATCCTCGCAAGGCGTAGCGTAGGTCTTGCGCAAGTTGTTCGAGGAACGTCCACCCCCAGGTGGCGCGCGTGTTCTCTTGCGTCTGCGTGATGTTTCCCAGGTCGCGGCGCGCGGCCCAGCGGGCCTCGTCTTCATCCAGCCCCTGCGACTTGCAGTCCTCGGCTTCCTGGGCGAGGTGAAATTGCAGCTCCTCGTGGAGCTCGGCTTCTTTGCGGCGGCGCTGTGAAAACCAGATCAACTTACGAAAAAGCGGGCTCATAACGGTTCCTGATCGGGCGGGCTCAAGATCAAGCCGACCGCGCGGGAGAACATCTGCCACCTCGACTGTTCCACCACGAGTTGTTTCCGTCCGCGCGCGGTGAGCCGATAGTACTTGGCGCGTTTGCCTTTATCGGAGAGTTCCCAGGAGGATGCAATCCAGCCCTTCGCCTCCAGCCGGTGAAGGGCGGGGTAGAGGGAGCCCGTCTCTACCTGAAGCAGGTCTTCGGAGGTACGCTGGATGTGCTTTGCGACAGCATGGCCGTGTGCCGCGCCGGCCACGAGAGTTCGAAGAATAAGGACATCGAGCGTGCCTTGCAGCAGCTCGACGCGCGCGAGCGGAGTGCGCTTCATTGTGTAGGAATTCTACCAGATATTATGTAGAGTGTCTACGCTGATTTACCAGGTTCTTGCGCCCGGAGCTAAGAATCAGTAGGAACCGCCCGGCGCAAGTTGGTTACGTCATATATCCGGCTCGGAGCGTCAACTCTGTCATCATCGGAGGAAGACCGGATCGTGAGCGCCCTTCCCTATCAGTCATC
>DATBGM010000111.1:0-2615 GCA_036557945.1 Bryobacteraceae bacterium
TTGCTGAGATTCAGTTGGGCATTGTTGAGCAGATAAAATGAACGGCCCCGGTGTCCTGCGCTCGGCGAGTAGATGTTCCAGAGATTTACGTTTTTCTTCTGCGCCAGCGAAATGTCGGTGTCGACGTCGGGGTAGATCGGACCAAAGCCGCCGCGGAAAAAATCGATTCCCGAAGAAATGAGGATCAGCGATCCGCGAGCGTCGTTATCGGGCCAACGCTTGAGCCAGTCGGCGACCGCGAGATACGGGCTGGAGCCGCCGGATATCGTGCCGAGAGGAATGCGCAGCGCTTTCGCGGCAAGCTCGTGGTTATCCGTGAAATCTTGCGCAACCATGGCGGACGAGTTTCGGGCGTACGCTACTGCGACCGATGTGGACGCGGGTTGCGCCATGATAAAGGCGCGCAAATCGTTCCACTGGCTCGCAACATTGGATTCGAGGGATTCGTCGATCAGAATCGCGAGATAGAGCTTGTCTTCTTTAGCCCATGAGCCGACTTGCTTTCGTTCATTGCCGACGGTGAGCTGAAGATCGTCCTTACCCGGTTCGCGCGGCGTTTTGTCCCCTTTTCCAATAACAGTCACTGTCATTCGAGCTGTGCCGGCAGGCGCGGCCGGCTCCCTGGCAATGGTCGATTGAGGCGCCAAAAAAGCCGGAAGCAGGAACGAAGCTGCAACAAGAGCAACTTTGATGGACTTGAACATGGCTTTCTTTCCTTTCTCACTCCTCCTATGTTTAGATGCCGAGGGAGCCCAGAACGTATTCATCGTGTTTGGCAGCCCGATTCGCGGCGGAAAACCAATATCGAAAAGTGAAGAACCGAACAGCAATTCGAGATACGGTTGCGCGAGATAGATTTGACCTTTGCGTGATCGGCGGTGGCGCGACGGGAGCGGGTTGTTCGCTGGACGCACAGTTGCGCGGTCTGCGAACCGTGCTGCTGGATGCAGGCGACTTTGCTTCGGCTGCATCGAGCGCTTCGACCAAGCTCGTCCATGGCGGGGTACGTTATCTCGAGCAGGCGGTGAAGCGCTTAAACCTCGAAGAGTACCGCATGGTGCAGCACGCGCTCGAAGAGCGAATTTACATGCTGGCCAACGCGCCACATCTGGCGCACGCGTCGGAATTCATCGTGCCGGTATTCAGCTGGAGACAAGCCGCTTACTATCGCGCTGGAATGAAAATCTACGACTGGCTTTCCGGGAAGCACGCCCTGTTTCCAAGCCGTTTTCTCTCGCGTGAAGAAACGCTGCAGCGCATGCCCGGGCTCAAAAAGGATTCCCTGCGCGGCGGCGTCGCTTATTCGGACGGGCAATTTGACGATGCGCGCTACGATCTGTCGCTGGTGAAAACATTCACTGCGGCGGGAGGAGCCGCCCTGAATTATGCGCGTGTTACGAGTTTCTCACGCGGGGCAAATGGGAAGCTGCAAGCCGCAGTCGTGCGCGACGCGATTTCGAATGAGGAGTTCGCGGTAGAGGCAAAAATCTTCGTCAATGCGACGGGTCCCGCGTCGGATAAGATCAGGCAGGTCGCCAACTCTTCGGCCGTAAAGCGAATGCGGCCGAGCAAGGGTGTGCATATTCTCTTTCCCCAAGAGATGTTTCCGAGCAAAGACGCTTTGCTCATCCCAAAAACCGAGGATGGCCGTTTGATCTTTGCAGTGCCATGGCAGGGCCGTTTATTGGTCGGAACGACGGATGATGAGGCTACCGCCGAGACACGAATGATTGTCCTTCGACAGGAAGCAGAGTATCTTCTGCGGCAACTCAACCCGTTCCTTGAACGACCGTTGCGGGCTGACGAGATTGTGAGTGGCTTATCCGGATTACGGCCATTGGTAGCGGCGGCAAATGGAGGCCAAACGAAGGAGCTGATTCGCGATCACGAAGTGGAACGCGATGCCGCCAGCGGATTGATCAGCATTCTGGGCGGAAAGTGGACCACGCACCGGTTGATGGCGGAAGACACGATTGACGCCGTGCAGCGCGCTTTGGGCGGGCCCGTGACGCCTTGTTTGACGAAGCAACAGAGTCTAGCGGGTGCGGAAGGCTTCAGCGATAGTTATTGGAAAACTCTCGCGTCGCGCGGCATGGAAGACGCTACGGCGAAACATCTCGCGGACAAATTCGGCACTGACGCAGACAAGATTTTGCAACTGTGCGAAGAAGAACCGCGATGGAAAGACTTGCTGGTACAGGGCCTTCCGGCAATTCTGGCGGAGGCCGTGTTTTGTATTCGTGAGGAGATGGCCGTGACAATAGAAGATATACTTGCGCGGCGCATCGGGATTCAGCTGATCGATTGGCGCAAGGCGATTCAGGCAGCCGAGGCGACGGCGGGACTGCTGGCGCAAGAATTGGTCTGGTCTGCAGATCGGACGAAAGCAGCGATCGCGGCGTACTCCGGTAAGTTGAATGGATATTTGCACGAACTAGGGTTGAACTAGGCGGGTGAAATGAAGGGTTACATCGGCGCGATCGACCAGGGAACAACGAGCACACGATTTCTGATCTTCGACAAGAGCGGAAGAATCATTTCCGCGGCGCAGAAGGAGCATCGGCAGATTTTTCCAAAGCCGGGATGGGTGGAGCACGATCCCGCCGAGATTCTGC
>DATBGM010000112.1:0-12599 GCA_036557945.1 Bryobacteraceae bacterium
TATTCAACAGCACAACACGGCCCACGATGAAGTGGTCGTGCCCGAAGTGCCGCGTCCAGTAACGATAGCTGATCACGGCCGTCAACGGCTTTGAAACGTCATCATCGCTTGCGGTCAAGATGCGGCCCGCGAGGGGCTTCACTCCTAGTACCCGAAAGTAATTGCCGGAAACCAAATGGCCGAGAGCGGATTCGCTCCTGTCGTCCGCTGTTACAATCAGCTCCCAGTCGGCAAATCCGATCACGCCCGCAAACTGCGGCAGATTTTCGATCGATTGAAACAGCGGGTACGAGAACGAGCCGCAAACGTGGCGCCCGTGCTCCATTTCGCAGTCGCCATCGTACGAACTCGACGGCATGTCGAAGCGCGGCTCCGACGACCACTCGATCATGCGCAAACGCTCCGGATGTTGCACCGGCAACTGTTTGAGCAGCACCGCATCCGCCAGGCTGAAAATCGCCGTATTCGCGCCGATTCCGAGCGCAAGAGACAGAATCGCCGTCACGGTAAATACCGGACTGCGCGCAAGCAGCCGGATCGCAAAGCGCACATCGCGCCAAACGTTCTCGAGCCATGCAATCGTGCTGGCATCGCGCATGTGGTCTGCAATCAGAGTCGAATTCCCAAACGAGCCGCTCGACTGCGCTCGATGAAATTCGATTTCGTCGCGGATATCGGCTTCGAGCCGGCGCGCACGGAAAAAATTCAGCAATCTCCGCAGCATGTGGCCTCACTCAAACGCGAGAAAGCTCTCGACAGCCGCCGCGTGCGTCCGCCATTGCTCTTCGATTTCGTCGAGCTTCCGGCGGCCTTTCCGCGTGAGCTCGTAATAACGTGCGCGCCGGTTGTTCTCCGAAGCCCGCCACTCGGCTTTGATCAGCCCGCCGGTTTCCAGCCGCCGCAGCGCCGGATAGAGCGATCCTTCTTCCACGCGAAGCTGGTTCTGTGACGCATTCAGAATGGCGCAGGTAATTCCGTAGCCGTGCTCGCTCCCGCGCGCCAGCGTCTTTAAGATCAGCAGGTCGAGCGTGCCTTGTAACGTTTCCCGCGGCATCAGTTCTCCTAGACGTCTGGGAGAAGTATGCCGCAAATCGGCCGGGTTCGTCAAGAGAGGTAAAAGTTTGGCTATTTCGCGGCGGCGCGCCCGTTCGAAGTCCGCGCGCGCACGATGCGCAGCACGGCGTCTTCGACCTGTTCGAGCGATAAACCGGTGGTATCCACCAGCTCCGCGTCGGGCGCCTGCACGAGAGGCGCCTCAGTCCGTCTGCGGTCCCGCTCGTCGCGCGCCTTCAGCTCGCCCGCTATGGCGGCGAGATCGCCCCGCCTTTCTAACGCGCGCCGCTTCGCCCGTTCCGCCGGTTCCGCGTCGAGAAAGATTTTTACCTGCGCCTCCGGGAAAACGACAGAGCCTATGTCGCGCCCTTCCATTACCACGCTGCTTTCCTGCGCCATCCCGCGCTGCACGGCTAAAAGGGCTTGACGCACGCCGGGCACGACCGACACTTTTGAGGCGGCCTCTGAGACGCGCGGCGTGCGCAGCTCGTCTGTTACATCTTCGCCGTTCAGGAAAACGCGCCCGCCGCCCGTCTCGAGTTTGATCTGCGCTTCGCGCGCAAGCTGCTCCAGCCGGTGCATGTCGTTTAATTGCACATTGAGCCGTAGCGCCCAGAGTGCTACCGCGCGATACATGGAACCGGTGTTGATGTACGCAAACCCGAGCCGGTCCGCAATGCGCTTGGCGAGGGTGCTTTTTCCCGAACCGGCCGGGCCGTCTATGGCGACAATAATCCTCTTCTCGCTCACGCTACGTTCTAGCGTAGCGAATGGTCAACTTCTCTCAGCCAGTCGGGCCGTTTCAGCACTTCACGCGGCTTGCTGCCGTCGGGCGGCCCGATGATGCCGTCCCGCTGCATCATGTCCAGAATGCGCGCCGCGCGTCCATAGCCAAGGCGCAAACGCCGCTGCAGGGTAGAGGTCGAAGCTTTTCCTTGTTCCAGCACGACGCGCACGGCGTCTTCATACATCGGGTCCTGTTCGCCGTCGAAAGCCTCGCCTTCTTCCATGTCTTCTTCGGAAGGCGGCGTAAGCAGGAACGATTCATCGTATTCGGGCTGGGCCTGCTCTTTCCAGAAATCGACGACGCGGTTCGTTTCGGCTTCGGTCACGTATGCGCCATGCACGCGCGTCAGGCGCGAGGAACCCGGCGGCAGAAAGAGCATGTCGCCTTTGCCCAGCAGGTGTTCTGCGCCCATGCTGTCGAGCACGGTTCGCGAATCGACGCGTGTGGCAACCCGGAAGCTGATACGCGAGGGGAAATTCGCTTTGATCAGACCAGTAATGACATCTACGCTCGGGCGCTGTGTCGCCAGCACCAGGTGCATGCCGACGGCGCGCGCCATCTGCGCGAGACGGGTAATGCACTCCTCGACGTTGGCGCGTTCCAGCATCATCAGATCGGCCAATTCGTCGATCAGAATCAGCACATAGGGCAGCGGTTCTAGCTCTTCCTCCTCGTTCTCCTCGTCGAACAGGCCGCGCGACGTTTTCCGCAATTGCGCAACCTTACGATTGTATTGATCGATATTGCGCACGCCGTGCGATGCCAGCAGCTTGAGGCGCCGCTCCATTTCAATGACGGCATTGCGCAGCGCATTCGTAGCCTTTTTGGGCTCCGTAATGACGGGAGTGAGCAGATGCGGAATACCTTCATAGATTCCGAGCTCGACGCGCTTCGGGTCCACCATGATCATGCGCACCTCGTCCGGCGTCGCCTTATACAGGAACGACATGATCATGGCATTCAGCATCACGCTCTTACCGGAGCCGGTTGAACCGGCGATTAGCAAATGCGGCATCGTTTCAAGCGAAGCCACTTTGATGCGTCCGTTGATGTCTTTGCCGAGCGCCATCGTCATCTTGGACGGCGCCTCGTGAAATTCATCCGATTCGAGAATCGCCCGCAGGCTGATCAGCTCGCGCCGGCTGTTCGGAACTTCAATGCCGACGGTCGGCTTGCCGGGCAGGCGCTCGATTAGCACGGATTCCGCTTGCAAGCCGAGACATAAATCTTCGGTCAGCGTAGTGATACGGCTATACTTGATGCCCGCTTCCGGTTTGTATTCGAATGTGGTTACGACGGGGCCGGGATTGATCTGCACCACTGAACCGCGCACGTTAAATTCTTCGAGCTTCGATTTAATGCGGCTCGCAATTTCTTTCAGCTCGAAGCTGTCGTAGCCCGAGCCGGGAGGAACTTCGTTCAGGAGAGCAGGCGAAGGTAGACGATAAACCTGCTTGCGTTTCGGCCGCGCCGGGGAGTCTGCATGCACTTCGACGTGTTCAACGGGCTCCGGCACAGGCGCCGGAGCGCTTCGTGCCGGCGGCGGCTGATAGTCCAGTGTGCGAATCGGAATTTCGAACTCGCCGGCGGGTGGTTCATCTTCCTCCAGATCAAACGGCGGCGGCTCTTCCTTCACCGGTGCTACTGGAGGAGGTGCTGCTTCCGCTTGCACAGATCGCCGCCCGTTGCGGCGCGCCACTCGTTCGGCTGCGCGCGCCTTCGCTTTGGCAATGGCTGCATCGCGCTTGGCCTGCCGCGCGGCAGCCCAACTCTCCTTCACATTGTGGATGCGCGCCATCGGCCCGCTCAGCCAGCGCATTAATGTCGAAACTTCAAACGTCGAAGCAAAGTACAACGCCAGAATTCCTGCTGCCACCGTAATGATGGCGGCGCCTGCCAGATCGAAACGCGCGAGCAGATATTCGGACGTGACCATGCCGAGAATGCCGCTCGGACGAATGGCGTCGCCGATCAGCCAGGTACGCGGCAGCAACCCGCACGCCGTCGAAATGCAGAACCAGAGCGCGAGCGCGCCGAAGATGCGAAACCAGGGACTTTCGATTGGCGAAGAGCGTACCCACTTCCAACCCAACGCCCAGAGATGAACGGGAAGCAGAAAAACGCTGACGCCGAATACCTGCAGCAGAAAATCGGCCCAGGTGGCGCCGAACAAGCCGAGCAGATTGTGTGTGCGGACAGAGCCGGACGCGGTGTTCCAGGACGGGTCGGCCGCGGAGTAGGAAAGCAGGCTCAGCGAGACGGCCAAGCCGCAAAGAAACAATAAAAAGCCTACGGCTTCGTTGAGCCGCGTATGACGAGTCGGTGAAAGAAACATCGTCCGCCGTTGCGGAAGAAAACAGCCAGAGCGAACACCATTATGCCAAAGACTGCGCTCGCCCGGCGCGGCCGTTCGTAATTTGGCGTAGCCGTTCATAATGAGGGTGAAAGCAAGCCTCGATGCGAGCAACCAAAATTGTCGCGACACTCGGACCGTCGACAGACTCCGAGGAAGTCATTCGCAGACTGTTTGAGTCAGGCGTCGACGTATTCCGGCTCAATGCTTCGCACGGAACGCGCGAGGATCATGCCCGGCGTATCGATTGGGTACGCAAACTCGCTGCCGAGTTCAAGGTCCATACGGGCATTCTGCTCGATTTGCAAGGGCCGAAAATCCGGCTGGGAACATTCAGGAATGGCCCCGTTTACTTGCGCGAAAAATCCGTTTTCACGATTACGACCGAGGGTGTGGAAGGCGATGAGACGCAGGCTTCGACGAACTATCTCGAATTTGCGCGTGACGTAAAGCCCGGCGATTCCGTGCTGATCGCCGACGGGTCGGTCGTGCTGAGCGTCATCGAATCCGATGGCATTGCGGCCCGCTGTGAAGTCATCACCGGCGGCGCGGTGAGCGATCGCAAAGGCATCAACTTGCCCGGTGTGCAAGTGAGCACGCCTTCGCTTTCGAAAAAAGACATCGCCGATGCGCATTTTGGCGTGGAAAAAGGCGTCGATTTTTTTGCGCTTTCGTTCGTCCGGCAGGCGCGCGATATTTTGCGTCTGCGCCATCTGCTCGAGGAGGTCGATGCGAAACAGCCGATCATCGCGAAAATCGAAAAGCCGGAAGGCTGGCAGAACCTGGATTCGATTCTCGAAGAGTGCGACGGAGTAATGGTGGCGCGCGGCGATCTCGGTGTCGAGATGGCGATCGAGCGCGTGCCGGCGATTCAGAAGGCGATCATAGAGAAAGCGCGCGAACGCGGTAAATTCGTGATCACCGCCACACAGATGCTCGAATCGATGATCGAAAATCCGATGCCGACCCGCGCGGAAGTGAGCGACGTCGCAAACGCCATCTACGACGGCACAAGCGCCATTATGCTGTCGGCCGAGACGTCGGCGGGTAAATATCCGGTGGAGGCGGTACGTGTCATGTCGCGCATCGCCTGCGAAACCGAGCACTCGCTTCATCAGAAGGGCTTCGAGCGTGTCCGCTCCCAGGCGGTCGCGATTCCCGAAATTGTGGCCGATGCGGCCTATCAGTGCGCGCGCTCGGCGGCAGTTACTGCGCTTGCAGTGGGCACGACTTCCGGAGCTTCGGCGCGCTTGCTTTCGCGATACCGGCCGCCCGTTCCGATCTACGCGTTTACCGCGAACGAATCCGCGGCGCGCCAGTTATCGATTGCCTATGGTGTCGACCCGATTCTTTCGCCGGCTATGGAATCGACCGATCGCATGCTCCACGAAATGGAACGCGTGCTGATCGATACCGGCCGGGTAAAGACGGGAGATCACATCGTGTTCGTTGCCGGGCAACCGGTCGGGCTGCGCGGCTCGACCAATATGCTGAAGCTGCACCGTGTCAGCGCGACGCACCATTAGGGCATGTACGACGCGGTTCTGATCGTTTCCTTCGGCGGTCCGGAAAAGTCGGAAGACGTTCTGCCATTTCTTGAAAACGTCACACGTGGACGCAACATTCCGCGCGAGCGCCTGCTCAAAGTCGCGGAACACTATTATCATTTCGGCGGCAAGAGCCCGATTAACGATCAGAATCGGGCGTTGATAGAAGCACTGCGCAAGGAGATTGCCTTGCCCATTTATTGGGGTAATCGCAACTGGCACCCGCTGCTTTCCGATACCGTACGAAGGATGCGCAATGAAGGGATTCGTCGCGCGCTCGCGTTTATGACGTCGGCCTACAGCTCGTATTCAAGCTGCCGCCAGTACCGCGAAAATATCGCTGCTGCGCGGGAGGAAGTCGGCGCAGGCGCTCCCGAAATCGATAAGCTGCGGGTCTTTTACAACCATCCCGGTTTTATCGAGGCTTGCGCCGATCGCGTGCGCGAAGCTTTACGAAGTTTTTCAGGCGGAGATGTTCGCTTTGTTGCGACGGCGCACAGCATTCCGTGCTCGATGGCGGCTACGAGCGTCTACGAAACGCAACTACGCGAAACGATGAGTCTCGTCAGGGAGGCGACCGGCACGAAAAACTGGGAATTGGTGTATCAAAGCCGCAGCGGCGCGCCGGGACAGCCGTGGCTTGAGCCGGATATTCTCGATCATTTGCGAAATCTGCATACGCAAGGCGTGAAAAACGTGCTGGTGGCGCCCATCGGCTTCATTTCGGATCACATGGAAGTACTTTACGATCTCGATATCGAAGCGCAGAATGTAGCGCGCGAGCTGGGAATGAAGCTGGTTCGCGCCGGAACGGCCGGCACGCATCCGGCATTTGTCGGCATGATTCGCGAGCTGATCGAAGAACGAACGGTGCCGGGAACGCCGCAGCGCGCTATCGGGCGCTTCGGTCCAAGCCACAACTTTTGCGCAACGGATTGCTGCCCCGCTCCTCAACGTCCCGGTAGACCTGCCGCTTCGGAAGTCCCAACCGTTTCGCAACGCTCTTAATCGCGTCCATGCGCGGCACACCTTCGCTTTCGAGCTGCGCGACCTCCTGCGCGGGATCGGCATTTGAAATTTCGGGCTCAGCCGGACCAATGACAAGCGTGATTTCGCCCTTTATGGAAGCACGGCCTGCTAATTCGCGCCGGATGTCCTCGGCGCTGCCGCGCAGAAACTCTTCGTGGACTTTTGAAAGCTCGCGCGCCAGCACGATTTTGCGTGTTCCGAAGATTTCGTGAATCGAAGCCAGGGTTTCCAGAATGCGGTGCGGGCTTTCATAAAGAACGACGGTTGTGTGCTGCGCGGCGGCGGTTTCGAGCGCTTTGCGGCGCGCATTCGTTTTTGAAGGAACGAAGCCAACAAACAAGAACGAATCGGTCGGCATACCGGATGCGGTCAGAGCGGCGAGCAAGGCGGAAGCGCCCGGGAGGGAAACCACCGGAATGCCATTTTCAATGGCTGCGGTGACGATCCGGTAGCCGGGATCGGAGACGAGCGGCGTGCCGGCGTCGCTCACGAGCGCGACGGATTTTCCGTCCAGCAGCTTGTCGATTAGATCGGCTGCACGAAACGTTTCGTTGTGTTCGTGGTAGCTGATGAGTGGCTTGTGAATGTCGTAGTGCGAAAGGAGTTTCTGGGTTTGCCGGGTATCTTCGCAGGCGATCAGAGTCGCGTCCTCGCGCAAAACACGCAGTGCGCGCAAGGTAATGTCTTCCAGGTTTCCGATGGGCGTAGCGACGACGTATAACGTGCCGGGCACGCCCTTAGTTTCGCAGCAGGATACTGAACTCGCTGGCCTTGGCATCGAGAATGACCGTGCAGCCGGGAGGAATTTCCCCAACCGATACCAGCGCCGCCACGGGCTGGATGAAGTTACGCTGCACGGTGCGCTTCAGCTCGCGCGCGCCGTAATCGATACTGGTTCCGGTATCGAGCAGCAGTTTCCTGCCCGCAGCCGTGCATTGCAGCCGGAAGGCGCGGTAGCCGAGGCGCGTGTGTATTAAGCGGCCGAAGTTGCCGAGGATTTGGTCGAGTATGGCGTCGTAAGCTTCCCGGCCAAGCGGCTTATAGGTAATCACGGAATCTATGCGGTTGACGAACTCGGGAGAAAATTTGCGGCGTACGGCGGACATAGCGATCTTTTGAATGCGCGAGTTGTCTTCCAGCGGCTCTTGGGCGAGCATAGCTTCAAAGCCGAAATCCGGTACATTGGCACGCTGAATCGCCTTCGCCCCCAGGTTGCTGGTCAGGAAAATCAGGCAGCGTTCGAGATTAACGGTAGTATTGTCGCCGAGCCGCACGCTGGCTTTGTCGAGCACGCCAAGCATGAGGCGCGTCAGTGAAGGCGCGGCCTTTTCGATCTCGTCAAACAGCAGAAGCGAAATATCGCTCTGTTCGCTGGCGACGGCATTAATTCTTGCTTGCGTAAAGAGCGGCTGCGTTTCGCGGTGGCCGAGATAACCCGGAGGCGCGCCGATGAGCTTGGCAACTTCATGCTCCATCTGGTATTCGCCGCAATCGATCTTCAAAACATTTTTGCTGTTGCCATGCAGGATTTCGGCGAGTGCTTCGACAGTGCGAGTTTTGCCCGTGCCTGTCGGACCAAGCAGCAGCACGACTCCGACGGGGCGGCCCTCGGGCGAGAGTCCTGCCTGATGCATCTGGACGTAAGGAACGATTGTTTCAATCGCCTCGGGCTGCCCGACCAGCAGATCGCCGAGCCGCACGACCAGGCCATCCGGATCTTCGCTCAGCTTGGTGCGCTTGGTGCGCGCCGAAAGGGTGTGAGATCGCATCCATTCCTCGTTTTAGAACCGCCCGGCAACGCACTCGCGGCGCTCGGCAATCTTTATTACTGCCAACCGAGCGCTGCTCGGCTGCCAGGCTCCTTGAAATTTCGATTTACGCTGCCGGCCGGCTTGCGCTCATCAACCGCTAATGCCTGGAGTGTAGTTATGTGGGTGAACGGGACAATGCGTGGCCGAGTTATCCCTAAACCGCGTGTGTGGAAGCAAGTGCTTGCAGGTCAAATTCTTTGGAGCTTTCGAGCGGGACGAACTATTTTGATGGGGGTTGTGACTGAAAAGCGAGGCGATTACATCATCGCCACGGGCGGCGCGGGCTCGTCGGGACTGCCGGCGCTTGTGAGCGGAAGGCGAATCATGAGGAAAGCCAGTAACGCGAGCACGCCGAGTCCGACCAGATAAGAAGGATGATCGAAGATTCGCAGATGTCCACGCACACCGGCAGGAGCAAATTGCAGTCCGGCCCAGACAAGCCCGAGAATCGCCTCACCCGCAATTAATCCGGATGCAGTCAACACGCCCGCATTCTCGACGCGTGCCCGCTGCGCTTCGTTGTAGCCGCGGCGGAGCGCGATCGCATCTCCGACCCAGCGAAAGACGCCGCCCACGAAAATCGCAAACGTCGTTTCAAAGGGGAGGTACATGCCGACGGCGACCAGCATCGGGCTTTTTACATTCATAGCAATCAAAGCGCAGCCCATCAACACGCCCACGACCACCAGCGGCCACGGCATATCGCCGCCGACGATGCCTTGCGCGAGCAGCGCCATCAGGCCGGCTTGCGGGGCGGAAAGCTGCCGATCGCCGAACCCGGTGCCGCCTGCGCGAATGTTGCCTTCATGCAGCAGCACCAGAGGGAAGTACATCACCAGGCTCGCGACCGTTACCGCGAGCAGCTCGGCGATCTGGATATTGCGCGGCGTGCCTCCCAGGATGTAGCCGACCTTAAAGTCTTGCAGCAGTTCTCCCGCGACGGCCGAGGAAACGCAAACGACAGCGGCCACACCGAGCACCGCGGCCACGCCGCCCAGACCCGAAACACCCAGCGCGACCATCAAAAGGGCCGCAACGATCAGCGTCGACAAGGTCAGACCCGAAACAGGGTTATTCGAGGATCCGATCATGCCGCACAAACTCCCCGAAACGGTTGCGAAAAAAAAGCCCAGGATCAGCATGATCACGGCCGCCACGATTCCTCCCGCAACTTGCCCGGAAAAGTAGATATAGAGCGCGATCATGAGCGCGAAGACCAAGCCGATCAGGCTGAACACGACTTTCGAGCTCATATAGCGTTCTGTCCGGGAGAGTGCGGCGGTTTGTTCGGCAGTGCGGCGAATATCGCCGACCGCGCGGCCGAGCCCGCTCGTAAGGCTCGCCCGCATCCGGAATAGCGTGAAGGCTGCGCCCAGCAGCATGCCGCCCACGGCGATGGGACGAACGATGTAGCGCCAGATGCTTCCCGCCATATCGCTCCAGGAACTCTGCGGCGCTCCGGCCGGAAGAAAGGCGTGTAATTGCGGGCCCAGAAAATAAATGAGCAGCGGCACAAGCAAGCCCCAGGCCAGCACCCCGCCGGAAAATTGAATGGCAGCCAGGCGTGCGCCGATGACGTAACCGACCCCGAGATACGCCGGGCTGATGCTCGGGCCCGAGAAAACGGTGCGGCCTCCGGTCGAAAGCAGATTTTGCGAACCCGCGCCGCCCAGGCGAACACGGCTGGCGCCGAGTTGTCCAATGCGGAAAGAAAACTCGCTATCGGCGGCAAACAGGCCGAAGCGGCCGAGCAGATAAATCAGGCCGCCGATGCCGATGTTCCAGAAAAGAAATTTGGCCGCCTGGGCGCCCCGCTGCCCGGCCTTGTGAATTTCGGAAGCGGCTACGGATTCCGGAAACGGCAGCTCGGGATCATCCACCATGATGCGTCGTACCAGCGAGATAAACAGCACGCCGAGCACGCTGCCGACGAGAATCAGCGCGCTGGTTTTCCAATACGCGTCGTGGAAGCCAAAGGATGGCCACGCGTGAGCGAGCACGAAAGCAGGGATGGTGAAGATCGCGCCCGATGCCACTCCCTCGCCGATCGTGCCGGCGGTACGCGCGATGTTTTCTTCGAGCAGCGATCCTCTGCAGGTGCGAAGCACGGCCATGCTGATGACTGCCGCCGGATAGGTAGCGGCAACGGTGATGCCGGCCTTTAAACCCAGGTATGCATTCGCGGCGCCGAGCACGACCGTCATCGAGAGACCCAGCAGAATGGCGCGCACGGTAAGCTCGCGCATCTGCACATGTTCCGGAACAAACGGCTGAAACGGCTTGGCGCGGGTACTCATTTCAGGTATGAAGACTGATGTTATTGTATTCGGCTTGACCGGTAATCCCGGTCGTGGGCTCTGGACCCGTAATCCCGGTCGTGAGCTCTTGACCGGTACTCCCGGTAATGGGCTAAAGTTGCTCTACGGAGGATTGTTATCTGGATGAAATTTGCAGTAACTTCAAATGACGGAGAGCGGTGCCAGCCGATTTCGGACTAAAGCATTCACAGCAACCCGACCCTTCTTTCAAAACATCCGGCGTTTCGTTGCGCCTGTCGTTGCTGCTGCTCACCCTGTTGTACGTTGCTTTGATCGGTGTGCAGATCAGGCGACACCTCTGGTTCGATGAGCTGCTGACGTATCACATTGCGGCAATGCCGTCCTGGCGGGCAATGCTGACCGCCGCGGGGAAATGGGATCTGAACCCGCCGCTGCTGTACATACCGGCTCATATCAGTTTGGGACTGGCTCACGGCAATCCGATCGCGGTTCGGCTCCCCTCTATTTTGGAATTCTATTTCGCGAGCCTGCTGCTTTATTTCTACTGCCTGCGAAAGCTTCGTTCTCACTTCGCGGCTCTTCCCGTATTGTTTTTCTGGTTCGGACCGATGTTCCAGTACGCGACGGAAGCGCGCCCTTACGCTCTGCTGTGCTTTTGGTTCTGCGCGCTGCTTCTGTTTTGGGACATGGCGATCAGCCAGCCGCGCCACCGCCTTGTGCTGGCTGCGATTGCGGTTTCTGCGGGTGGCCTTCTGAGCTCGCACGTTTTCGCACCACTTTCCCTGCTGCCATTCTTATGCGCCGAAGCGGTGCGCTTCTTCAAGCGCCGCCAGCCCGACTGGCCGCTCTGGGCCGTGCTGCTTTGTCCGCTCGTGGTGACTGTTTCTTACCTGCCGCTGTTTGAAAGCTATCGCAGCATTACCGATTACCCTTCCGCTTTTCAAGCGGGACCGCGTAAACTGACGTCGTTTTACTGGCACAACCTTACCGGCATGGTGCTGTGTGTGTCTGTTGCCGCGGCGGCTGCCTGGATCGCTACCAGGCTGACGACGGCGAAGAACGTTCGTCCCGGCGGCCTGAAGTTGCCTTTGTCTGAAATTGCTCTTTGGGCAACGCTGCTCGGAGTGCCGGTCCTTTTAAATGCTGTGTTGATGAGCGAAGAGGCGGCATTTTGGGGACGCTATTGCATTACGACGGTAATCGCGCTCTGCTTTCTTGCCGGCTTTCTGATTGGGGCGCCCCTTCGCACAAACGCGCGGGCAGCTTACAGCTCCGTAGGTGCGGCCGCTGTTCTGCTCTCGCTGCATGGTTTTGCTGTGCCGCTTTGGAATGAACACAAACAGCCGGTTCCCGCAAATGCCGCCGCGCTCGAGCCGGTAAAGCCTGATTTGCCTCTGGTAACCGCCAGCGGGCTGACGTTCGTCGAGATGGGACAGTACGAGAGTCCGCGGCTGCTTGCTCGACTAGTTCGCCCCGGCTTCCCCCAATCGTCCTTCCGACACAGGCACCCGCTATATAAATGGTGCGGTAACGGTTCGTTGGGTTTAATGGCCATCGCGCTTTCGAATTCATTACGAGCGCCGAGCCAATCCCACTCGTACGGAAGCTTTATCATGCCGAGTAAGCGGCTGCACTCTGCTCTGGGCTACCTCAGGCCTGCCAAGTTTGAAAGTTCGCTGCCGCTACCATCCGACGCAACTGCCAAAAGTGAGCGGTCCGCGGGCTGCGCTTTCTCAGGCA
>DATBGM010000113.1:0-5460 GCA_036557945.1 Bryobacteraceae bacterium
ACCCCGGCGTATTTTGTAACCGGCGCGCACGGGTTCAATTCCGCTCATGGACGGATGCCGGCGATTACCACCGGGGCAGCGGCAGCGAATCGCGCCATGACCTACGTCGGCATCTCTGGCGACGGCGATTCGCTCTCGATCGGCATCGGCCACATGTGCCATGCGATCCGGCGCAACGTAAAGATGGTCTACATCGTCGAGAACAACGGCGTCTACGGCCTGACGAAAGGACAATTTTCGGCCTCGGCGGATGTGGGTTCAAAGAGCAAGAAGGGCGAGCCGAACCGCACGCAGCCGATCGACCCGGTGATGCTGGGGCTGAGCCTGGGAGCGACGTTTGTGGCGCGCGGCTTTTCGGGCGATAAAGAGCAGCTTGTGCCGATTCTGAAAGCCGCTTTTGCGCATCGCGGGCTGGCGCTGATCGATGTGATTTCGCCGTGCGTCACGTTTAACGATCACGAAGGCTCGACCAAGAGCTATCTGCATACGCGCAAGCACGAGGTGAAAGCGGTGGAAGCCGATTACGTTGCTCCTCGTGCGGAGATTCTCGCCAGTATCGGGAAAACTGGTGTGACCAGCGTAACCATGCACGACGGCAGCGTGCTGCAATTCAAATCCGTGCCGGAAGGATACGATCCGACGGATCGTAAGAAAGTCACAAATTATCTTTTCGAGCAGCAGGCGACGGGCGAAATTCTGACGGGCTTGCTTTTCGTAGATGAAACGGCCGGCGATATGCACGAAGTGAACAATACTTCGGAGACGCCGCTCACGCAAGTGCCTTACGAGAAGCTTTGCCCGGGCGCCGATGCGCTAGCGCGATTGCAGGAAAATTTTCGGTAGCCCCGGAATCATTGCGGGTACGCTGCGTTTGTATTCAATGAATTCGTCGCCGAAGCGCGCGGCGAGCAGCGTGTTTTCGACGCCCATGCGGATTCCGGCGCCCGCCAGGAAGATCATGATTGCGACGAGGAAGAGCGGCCAGGGTGTCAGCAGAAGGCCGGTGCCGAGCAGGATACAGAACATGGACGTGTAGACGGGGTGACGAACAAGCGCATAGGGACCCGAGCGGACGAGACGGTGATCGGCGTTCAGCGCGGCTTCGACCCGCCAGTGCGCACCAAGCGCGCGCACACTCGACCAGGAGAGCAGAGAAGCGGCAATGAAGAACAGAACGGCGACAGACAGCTTCCACACCGGAACATCACGCTCCCAGAAGCGGCCCTGCCACAGGAGAGCGTAGGCAATCATCTGGAGCACGATACCCCAGCGGGCGCGGCGGTTTACCTGCTGCGCTTTGCTCGAGCGATTCGCGAGAAAAACGAAAGGAGCGAACCAGATGACCCAGGCGCAGGCGAGGATCAGATAAACATAGAACTGCATGCCAACGGAACGAAAGTATCAAATCGGCCTGCTTTCGGATACACACGGGTATCTCGACCCGGCAGTCTTTGAATACTTTGCTGCGTGCGACGAGGTCTGGCATGCAGGGGACTTCGGATTGGACGTGCTTGCACAGTTGAAATCATTCAAGCCGTTGCGCGGAGTGAGTGGGAATATCGACGGATCGGACGTTCGCGTTGAGGTGCCGGAGGAATTGAGTTGGGAAACCGGCGGCGTGCGCGTCTACATGGCGCATGCAGGCGGCTATCCGGGCAATTACGAACGCGGCATAAAGAAAAAGCTCGAGCAGTTGCGGCCGGATCTGTTCATTTGCGGGCATTCGCATATCTTGAAAGTGATGCGCGACCAGGAATTGAAGCTGCTGCATATGAATCCGGGCGCCTGCGGGCACAAAGGCTGGCACACCATGCGGACCATGCTCCGGTTTTCAATCGGCGGCGGCAAAATTTCGGATGTCAATGTCGTAGAGCTGGGGCCGCGCGGCAGGGTACGTGGTGCGTGAGTACAGGGTCGCCGTCATTCCGGGCGACGGCATCGGCAAAGAAGTCATCGCCGCAGGATTGGAAGTGCTGCGTGCTTTGGAAGAGCGCTGCGGCGACTTCCGACTACGGATCGAGACGTTCCCCTGGGGCTCGGATTACTATCGTGCGACCGGCCGCATGATGCCGGATGACGGCCTCGACATTCTTCATGGATTCGACGCGATTTATTTCGGGGCAGTGGGCGATCCCGAGATTCCGGATGACGTGACGCTATGGGGTTTGCGCCTGCGCATCTGCCAGGGATTCGATCAATACGCAAACGTGCGGCCTGCGCGTATTCTGCCTGGAATTGAGAGTCCGCTGCGAAATACGAAGCCGGGCGATCTCGACTGGATCATCGTGCGGGAAAACAGCGAAGGCGAATATGCCGGACATGGCGGGCGGTCACGCGAGATTGCAACCGAAACCGCCGTGTTCACGCGCGCCGGCATCACGCGCATCATGCGGTTCGCCTTCGAGCTGGCGCGCTCGCGTTCGAGGAAGCAGCTTGCCGTGATTACAAAATCCAATGCCCAGCGCTACGGTCTCGTCGTGTGGGATGAAATCGCGCGGGAGGTGGCGTCCGGCTTCCCAGATGTTGCAGTGGAGCGCATATTGGTGGATGCCGCGGCGGCGCGCATGGTCACAAAACCGCGCTCGTTCGATGTATTGGTCGCTACGAACTTACACGCCGACATTTTGAGCGACCTGGCGGGTGCCTTGATGGGCGGGTTGGGTCTGGCTTCCAGCGCCAACCTGAACCCGGAACGGCAGTTTCCTTCGATGTTCGAGCCGGTGCACGGTGCCGCATTCGATATTGCAGGGAAGGGAATCGCCAATCCAATCGGGGCGTTTTGGAGCGCCGTGCTCATGCTGGAGCATTTGGGCGAGCGCGAAGCAGCGGCGCGTTTAATGACTGCACTGGAGCGCGCCAGCGGCTTGCGCTGGACAAAAACGAGCGAATTTACCGGCGCGCTTTGCGGTGCGCTGTAACGCGTGCGATAGGATTTCTTTAATCTTGATGGGACGTTTGGCTTGGCTGATCGTATTGTGTGCGGCGGGGACGCTCTGGGCGGAGCAGCCGGTTGCCTTTCCGCATAATACCCATATGAAGCTCGGCCTGAACTGCCTCGATTGCCATAGTGGCGCAGATGTCCGGGCCGCTGCTGGAATTCCGTCGGTCGGAAAATGCATGTTGTGCCATGCCAAGCTGGCGCGCCAGAAGCCGGAGGTAAAAAAGGTGATCGGTTATGCCGACAAGGGGATCGAAATTCCGTGGGTGCGCGTCTATGGCTTTACAACCAATGCGCATGTAAAATTCCAGCATGCTCCGCATTATGCGGCCGGGATCACGTGCGCGACCTGTCACGGAGATCTGACGAAAGCCACGGTCGCGGAACCGGCGGTTACCCACAACATGGGCACATGCCTGACCTGTCACCGCCAGAAGAAAGCGCCGGAAGATTGCGCCGCGTGTCACTACTGAGCACAATTCATGGATCGTCGTAACTTCTTCAAAATTCTTTCGACGGTTTCAGCGGGCGCTGCGGCGACAAGCTGCGGCGATCGCCGGGATGCGCTGGCGCCGATGCTGGTGCCGGAGCACGAGATTGTGCCGGGAGAGGAACAATGGCATCCGGCAGTGTGCCGGGAGTGCAGTGCCGCGTGCGGAACGATTGCGCGCGTGATGGAAGGTGTGCGCACCGTCGAACGTAACGGCCAGACATTTCGCGAGCGCGTTGCGGCGATCAAGAAATTGGAAGGCAATCCGCTCGATCCGGTGAGCGGCGGCCGATTGTGCGCTCGCGGGCAGGCGGCGGTACAGTCGCTCTATCATCCGGATCGCGTGCGCGGCCCAATGCGCCGGACCGGGGCGCGCGGCGAAGCGAAGTTTACTGCAATTTCGTGGGAGGAAGCGATCACGAGTGTCGCTGGCAAGCTGGCAGGCACGAAAAACATTCTGTTTCTGACCGCGCCCGAAGTGAGCGCGCGCACGGCAAATGTGGCGCGGTTTTTGCAGGCCATGGGTGCGCCGCCGGCGCGCACGTGCTCTCCTGTTTCGAGCGGCCTGCCACGCTACGATCTGGCCCGCGCACGTTTCGTGCTTGGCGTGGGTGTTGATTTTCTCGGCACCTGGGCCTCGCCGGTTTACTACATGCGCCAGTACGGCGCCTTCCGGCAAGGACGCGAAGGCGTGCGCGGCAAATTCGTGCAGGCAGAATCGCGCATGTCGCTCACGGCGAGCAATGCCGACGAATGGATCCCGATCCGGCCCGGTTCGGAAGAACAGTTTTTAGCTGCGCTCGTACATGTCTTGAAAGACGAGTCCGATCCGAGTCTCACCGCGCTAATGGAGGAGTGCGGCATTACAGAAAAGCGGCTGCGCCGTGTGGCGCGCGCATTGAAAGAGTCGGAAGCACCGCTCGTTGTGACAGACTCGCCCGCCGGGCTTTATGTCAATAGTCTGCTCGGCAATTTGAATAAGCCGGGCGGCGTCTTTGCCGCGCAACCCTCACTCGGGACAATTCCGCAGAAGGATGGAGTGTTGGACGCTTTGAAGAACGCCGACGTGTTGCTGGTCGATAGCGGAGAAAATCCGTTCTATCTGCTTCCTCGAGCGCCGCGCCAAGCCGCCGCCATTGTCAGTTTCGCATCCATCATCGACGACACGGCTGCGTATGCCGACTTCATTCTGCCTGCCCATCACACGCTCGAATCGGACACGGCCGTCGAGCAACCCATATCGCCTCTCCATTCGATTGCAGTTACTCAAGCATTTGTCAGACCGCTGTACAACACGCGTGCACTCGAGCAAACACTTACCGATCTCGCAAAAAAGATGAACGTAGCGTACTCACCGGTAACGCCGGAAGAATTCGCGAAGCCGCTTCTTTCCGCCGGCCAGAGTTGGGACGACATCGTTCGAAGAGGCGGCGTTCAAGCGGAAGGTGAGGCGCCGCCGTTGACAGCGTCAGAACAGGCAACTGCGGCGAGGAAGCCGGTTATCTCAGGCGATGCACAAAAATACCCGCTTGTCTTTCAGACCTATCTTTCGATGCAGTATTACGACGGCCGCGGCGCCGATCTGCCATGGATGCAGGAGCTGCCCGATCCGGCATCCAGCGCAATGTGGGATCTCCCGGTCGAGATCGATGTAAAGACGGCAGCGGGTTTACGCGTCGAGACCGGCGATCGGGTGCGCCTCGAATCCGAGCATGGCACATTAGAGGCATTTGCCTATGTGCATCCCGCGGGGATTCCAGGCGTCGCGAGCATGGCCATGGGGCAGGGGCATTCGCATTACGGCCGATATGCCTCGGGCAGAGGCGCGAACCCGCTTTCCATCGCTGCGCCGGAAGGCCTCACTCGCGTTCGTATCACACGCATTGCCAACAAGGCTGGTGAACTCGCACAATTCTCGCCGAAGGACCGTGAACAAGGTCCCTGGGGGTATCGATGACGGAAGCAAAACAGACTCAACACCGCTGGGGCATGGCGATCGATCTCGATCGCTGTACAGGATGCCAGGCGTGCG
>DATBGM010000114.1:0-18614 GCA_036557945.1 Bryobacteraceae bacterium
TTGCGCAGATTTTTGGTGTAGATCGTGCCATCCGGGTTCAGTATTTCCGCGAAACGAAGCCGCACACTTGTGCCACGCTCGCCGCGCACGTTCAGCCGCACCCAGCCGACTATGTTCTGACCCATGTCGAAAACATAAGTCCGATTCGCCAACGCATTTACCTTCTCGGGCCGCATCTCCTTCACGATTTGCGGAGGCGCGTCGGGTTCGCTAGAAATTTCCCCGCTGTACGGATCCGCCACCACAGCCGCCGTCCAGGCGCGATCGTCGAAACCGGCCTTGTCCCAGCCCGGTTTTTCCAGGCGCGCATCGTAGGTTTCGCCGGCGTAGATCTCCGAATGCAGAATAGGTGATTCGGCGGCTTTCCACGAACCATCACTCACGACTGCCGCGCGCGTTCCGTCCGCGTATTCGATTTCCAACTGTGCCATCATGCGCGTCGGCGGCAGCACGTTGAAATGCTCGGCAGTCCAGGCCATGCCGCTGGCAAACCAGCCCTCGCCCAGCATCGCGCCGATCGCGTTCGTGCCGTTCCGGAGCATGTCTGTTACGTCGTAGGTCTGATATTGCACCCGCTTCGAGTAATCGGTGAAGCCGGGCGTCAGTTCGTCGCGGCCGACGCGGACACCATTAATCGTCGTCTCATACGCACCCAGCGCCGTGGCATAGAGCCGCGCCTTGGCCACGGATTTTTCCACCGCAAATTCGCGGCGCAGCAACGCCGCGGGTTGCGGCAACCCGCCCGGATCACCCCCGAATCGCGCATCGCTCAGTTCGCCAGCGATGCCCGCGGGAGCCCACGCCGCATTCGGTTCCGAGCGCGCCTGCCAGCGTTCGCTCGAGGGAATCCGCTCAATGCGGCCGTCCGCCCAGGTGATTTTTAACAAACCCGCAAACGCAGCCGGTACCGGACCTGGAGGCGGCGGAGGCCACTGCGGCCCGGCAGCGGCTGTTACTGTCACGTCAATGGAATTCTTTCCGGGCACGAGGAGGCCCCCGATATCGCGCCGGTCGAACTCCTTCCAATGAGGCTTCTCACCTGCGTCCCGGCCATTGACGGTCACCTGCCAGTCGCCGCGAGCAATCAGAAACAGCGCGGCGCGCTCGGGCTTTTGCGCGAGGTCCACATCGACATGAAAATAGCCATGTGAGCCGGAAGTTACTTTCAGCGCATCCTGACCCGCCGGCCAGATCCACTTCATAGCGGCTCGGTCTTCGGCCGCTTCCGGATTCTGCCAGCGGATCCATTTCGCGCTCCAGTCCGAGGACGTAAGCAGACCCATCTCCCACCACGAGGATTCGCTTGCGCTTGCCGCCCGTCCATGGTTGTCCCAAACACGAACCGTCCAGTAATAACGGCGGCGCGATCCAAGCGGCGGCCCGCCATAAGCGATGCTGACCGATTCCGCGGACGCGATCTTGCCGCTGGTCCAGACATCGGCTTTGCCGGAAGCGAGCTTTTGCGCGGAGGAGGCCACCTGAATCTCGTACGCGCTTTGCGTCCAGTTGCGCCCAGTCGCATCGCTCTGCCAGGAAAAGTTTGGTTTCGGCGTGTCGATCCCGAGAGGATTTGTTCGATAATTACAGCGCAGGTGAACCGGTTTCGCATTGATCACGCAGGCCACGGAAATAAGAAGGGCAAGGCGGCTAAAACGCTGCATAGCTTTGATAAAGAATCTTATCGAATCTGCTACTCAGCGGCTGTGTGCTCAAACGAGCGCACGATTTTTAGTACTTTTGCCCCATAGCGCTTGGTAAATCCCGCCCCGATGCCGGAAATGGCGAGCAGATCGTCTTCGCTTAGCGGCCGATCGTCGGCGAGTGCACGCAATACGCTGTCGGCGGCAATACGAAACGCCGGCACATTCTGCGTTTTCGCCTCGGCAAGGCGCCAGACCCGCAATGCATCGAAAACTGGTTGATCCTGAGCGGCCAGTTCGCGTGGGCCTTCCAGCTTTCGCGTTCGAGGGGTGGCGCGAACTGCGTTTCTCTCCTCTTTCTCCCGAATTTCGAGGCTCAAAGGCTCGGCAGGATCGACATGGCTGCCCTCCCGCGTGAGCTGCGCAGTACGGTACGGAATCTGCTTGCCTTCTTTCTCGAAGGTAGCCTCGCGCAGCGCGATCAAGCCGGCCCGCGCCATCGCACCGAGTACCTCCTCGAACGCATCGCGGTCGAGTTCTCCGATCTCCCCGTGCAGTTTGCCTGTCGACCGTGAGAAATCGCCACCGAGCGCCGGCAGAACACGCCGCGCGACCTTCTCTTCCCGAAGGGTGGCCGGGCGGAAGCGTTGGATGATGCATTCGTGCGGTGCACAATGATCGCAATGCCCGCACAGGGCCTGTGTATCGTGAGGATCGCCGAAGTAGCGCACCAGTGCCGCCATCCGGCATTGGTCCGCGGCCGCATAGCGCAGCATCTGCTCCAATTGCACCGCCCGTTGCTCGCTCTGGTGGACGTATGATTCGCGCCAGTGTGCATGCCCGCGAGAGACGTTCTCTTCCGGATCGACCACGGCCCCGCCATGAATCCAGAGTTTTTCGAGCGCGATATCGAACAGCGCCGGGTCTATCCGCGCTGATTTTTGAAGCTGGTCTTTCGCAATGGCTTCGTTCCGTAAAATTTGATAGATGGCGGTGAGGATGTCCGGCTCCGGATAATCTCGATCGAAGAAGAAATCGTGACGATGGCGATCGGCATAGGAATGCATCAGGATGGCGCGGCTGGGCAGTCCGTCCCGGCCGGCGCGGCCGATCTCCTGGTAATAGGCTTCGGTGCTGCCAGGCAGTGCGGTGTGAATTACGGTCCGAATATCGGCCTTATCGATGCCCATGCCGAAGGCGATCGTCGCAACAATGACATCAAGCGAGCCTTTGAGAAAGCGGCGCTGCACTTCATGGCGGCGCTCGGCGTTCAGCCCGGCATGATAGGGCTCCGCGCCAAGCTCCGAGGCCAGCGATTCGCTTTCGTCGCGCGTGGGTACATAAACGATGGCCGGCCTGCGCTCGGGCGCCGCAAGCAGTTGGCGCACGGCATCGCGTCGTAAGCCGGGCGCAATTTCGAGGACCTCGATAGCAATGTTTTTGCGGCGAAAGCCCTGAATGGAGCGCAGCGGGTTGTGCAAGGCAAGCTGCTCGACGATGTCGCCCTGTACCACGCGCGTGGCGGTGGCCGTGAGCGCAATCACCGGAGCTGGGCGGAAAGCCGGCAGATGCTGGCGCAGCATCCGATAGTCAGGCCGGAAATCGTGGCCCCATTGCGAGATGCAGTGGGCTTCGTCGATCGCCACCAGGGCCGGAGTTCGTTTGGCAAAAAAGGCAGTCACACCCGGCACGGACAGCCGTTCCGGCGCAATGAACAGGAATTGCAGCTTGCCGTCGCGGTATGCAATGGCGGCGGCGCGCGAGGCGTCGCGCCCGCGGCCCGAATGAATGCGATCGGCCTGGAGTCCTTTTTCGCGGAGTTTCGCGACCTGGTCCTCCATCAGCGCGATTAGCGGGCTGATGACGAGCGCCGTTCCGCCGCGCGCGAGGGCAGGCAATTGATAGCAGAGCGATTTGCCTGCGCCGGTAGGCATGACGACCAGCGCATCGCGGCCGGTGTGTACGGCGCGGCAAACCTCTTTCTGGCCCGGACGGAAGGCGTCAAAGCCGAAGGTTTCGCCGAGTATGCGCGCGAGAAAATCATCGGGCGGCGCGGCTTCGTTCATCGGTCTCTCCCAGGTTATCCGACCAAACTGCCTGCTAAAATCTTCGCGTGCCTGTAAACGCAACCACGTCCGCACCGGTGCAGGAAAAATTGAAGTCGCTGATTCGCGAGATCTCGGATTTTCCGAAACCCGGCATCAATTTTTACGACATCACCACGCTTTTGAAAGATCGCGAGGGATTTCGCGAAACGGTGGATGCATTGAGCAAGCATTACCGCTCCGTACCAGTCGATTTGGTGATCGGCATCGAGGCGCGCGGCTACTTTTTCGCTCCTGCGATGGCACTGGCGCTCGGCGCTGGGTTCGTTCCCGTAAGAAAACCCAAAAAGCTGCCGCATACCGTGCGCAGCATCGAATATCAGCTTGAATATGGCACCGACCAGCTTGAAATCCATGCCGATGCCGTCGCGCCCGGCCAGAATGTGCTGATTATCGACGACGTGCTGGCTACCGGCGGCACCGCTTCTGCCGTCGCGGGGCTGGTCGAACTGCTCGAAGGCAAAGTCGTAGGCCTTGGCTTTGTGATTGAGCTCGGGTTTCTCAACGGGCGGCAGAAGCTTGGGGAATACGACGTTTTTTCCCTATTGCAGTACTGAGCGTGAAAGTATCCGTACCTTCGCTTGCGAAGCTCAATCTCGATCTGCGCGTGCTGCACAAGCGGCCGGACAGCTATCACGAGTTGCGCACGATCTTTCAAACCATCAGCCTTTCGGATCGTATTGCGATCGAATTCGAGCCCGCCCGGCGGTCGCGGATTGAGCTGGAAAGCTCGGTCGAGATAGCGGATAATCTGGTGGCACGCACGGCAAAGCTGGTTTTAGACCGTCTGCGTATCAAAGGGCGTGTAAAGCTCGCGCTGGAAAAGCATATTCCCATGGGCGCAGGACTCGGCGGCGGATCGAGCAATGCGGCGGCGGTCCTGATTGCGCTACCCGCTCTTGCCGGCAGGCGAACCAACGTTTTTGAGCTGGCTGCGCTGGGCGAAGAGTTGGGCAGTGACGTACCCTTTTTCCTCTACGGCGGCACCGCGCTCGGATTCGGCCGCGGCACCGAGCTCTATCCGTTGCCGGATGCGAAAGTGACGAATGTACTCGTAATTGCCACCGGAGTACACGTTTCTACTGCCGAGGCGTACCGGGCGCTCGGCCGCATTGTTACAGACTCGTTGACTTCACAGGTCGACTCCCCTATTCTGAGAGAGTTCCAGTGTGCAGCCTGGAGTGTGTCAGGCAGGAGCCTGGAGCAAATTCCGCTCAGAAATGATTTTGAAGCGGCTGTCTTCCGGCAGCATCCCGAATTGGCGGCTATTGTGCGTAAGCTGAAGAAATCAGGAGCAAAACAGGCGCTCCTGACGGGAAGCGGCTCCGCCATCTGGGCGCGCTTCGCGGATTCGGAAAGTATGCGGGCGGCAGCAGCGCGGTTTCCGCCGGGAACGGCGTACCCGGCTCGATTTGTTGGGCGAAGGCAGTATCGAACGCTCTGGCGGCGCGCCCTGGGTCCAGCCGCTTCTGCGAGTTGTTTTGTTGAGGGATGAGGCGGCGCTTTTGAGCGGGCCGAAAGACTCAAATGGGAGAGAAGATGTCCGCGCCTAGACCGGCTCGAGCGCTTTTTACCGACTTTAAAGTATTCAGCGGGACAGCCAATCCGGCGCTAACCGAAGAGATTTGTTGCGCGCTGCATTGTCCGCTCGGCAACGCAATGATCAAGCGTTTTGCCGACGGCGAGACACACTTGCAGATCCAGGAAAATGTGCGCGGCGCCGATGTTTTTGTGGTCCAGCCGACCTGCACGCCGGTCGACCATCACCTGATGGAGTTGTTGCTGATGATCGATGCGCTGAAGCGTGCGAGCGCTGAGCGCATTACCCCGGTGCTACCCTATTATGGATACGCGCGGCAGGACCGTAAGGACCGTCCGCGTATGCCGATCTCGGCCAAGTTGGTTGCGAGCCTGATCGAGCGGGCCGGGGCGAGCCGGGTGCTGGCGCTCGATCTGCACGCGGCGCAGATTCAAGGTTTTTTCGATATTCCCGTCGATCATTTGTTTTCGGCGCCGGTGATGGTTGAATATTTTCGCAGCCGGTTCGATGGCGATCTGATTGTTGTGTCGCCGGATGCGGGTGGTGTGGAGCGCGCGCGCTCGTTTGCCAAAAATCTGAACGCGCCGCTGGCAATCATCGACAAGCGGCGTACGGATGCAAATGTGGCCGAGGTGATGAACATCATCGGCAAAGTGCGCGGGAAGCACTGCCTGGTGGTGGACGACCTGGTGGATACGGCAGGCACGCTGGTGAAAGGCGTGGAGGCGCTGCTCGGCGAGGGGGCGAAGAGTGTTTCGGCCTGCGCGACACATGCAGTGCTGTCAGGCCCGGCGGTAGAACGGATTCGAGGTTCGGAATTGCAGGAGCTGGTTGTGAGCAACTCGATTCCGTTGGTGGAAGAGGCTGCGGCGTGTGAAAAGATCCGCACCCTGTCTGTTGGCCCATTGCTGGCAAGAGCGATTCAGTCGATCCACGAAGGCGGATCGGTGAGCACGCTGTTTATTTAGTTTTTAGTTAGAGAAGTAAGCCCGGTCTGCGGAGCGGGTTCTTCAAGCCGGGTCCGGAGCGCAAGATGAGGCGGCGGCTCTCAGCCAGCCGAGGATTCTTAAATGAGCGCCACCGTCCGGCAGAGAAGGGAAGAGGATGAGAAGAGATATCACGGTAACCGCCGAACCGAGAGATTCGCGCGGCAAAAATGAAGCGCGCCGTCTGCGCGCGAAGGGCTCGACGCCCGCGGTCGTCTACGGCGGCCACCCCGGCGCGACACCGGTAGCAGTCGATCCGAAGCAGTTGACACGGATTCTGAATAGCAGGACCGGCCACAACACGATCTTCAATCTGGGCGTCAACGGCAGCACCACGCCGGTCATGATCATCGACTGGCAGTACGATCCGATCAAGGACACCTTGCTGCATGTCGATCTGAAGCGCATCGATCTCACTAAGCGCATCACCGTCAAAATTCCGATCGTGACGCAGGGTGATCCGAAAGGTGTGAAGCTGCAGGGCGGCCTGCAGGATGTCGTCACGCGCGAGATCGAAATCGAGTGTCTGCCGGATGAGATTCCGGAGCAGTTCGCGGTAAACGTGGCCGAACTGCTGATTGGGCAGAGCATACGCGCGGGCGATATTCCGCTCGAGGGTTCGATGAAACTGATCACGCTGCCGGACGCGGTGATTACGCACGTCATCTCGATCAAGGCCGAGGAGCCGGCGGCAGCTGTGGAAGCTGGCGCGCCGGCGGCTGCTTCGGAGCCCGAAATTATCAAGAAGGGCAAAAAGGAAGAGGAAGGCGCCGAGCCCGCCAAGAAGAAGTAGGATTGCGCTGCTTCTGTGGAGGACGAGAACGCTCGCGGGCGCACGTGCTGTATCGTAGGCTTGGGCAATCCGGGCAGCCGGTACGAGGGAACACCTCACAACATCGGCTTTTGCGTCGTCGATGAGCTGGCGCGGCGACATCAGATTTTGGTGTCGCGCAAAGAAGGCGCGGCGCTGGCGGGCAGCGGACGGATCGGCGAGCGCAATGTAGTCCTCGCGAAGCCGCAGACGTTTATGAATCTGTCGGGTCATGCGGTCGAGCCGCTGCTCGCGTACCGTAACCTGACGAACCGCGATCTGATCGTGGTCTATGACGAGTTGGATCTTCCGTTTTCCGCGCTGCGGATCAAGAAGAACGGCTCGGCGGCTGGGCACAATGGTGTCAAGTCGATTTTGGTTGCTTTGAAGACCGATGTCTTCACGCGCGTGCGGGTGGGTATACATCCGGGGGTGGCGGTGGATGCAGCCGAGTATGTTCTCGCGCCCTGGAGGCGAGAATGGAGAAATGAGGTGGAGGAAGTCGTGTTGTATACCGCGGACGCGGTGGAATCCATCCTCGCTGAAGGCGCCGATAAGGCCATGGCGAAATTTAATCGCCGCGCCCAAGGCTTAAACGAAGAGGAAGAATGAGAATTTACGAAGAGTTGTTCATCGTTCGACCGGATGCCACGGATGAAGAAGTGGATCCGCTCATCGAACAACTGACGAACGTGATCACCCGCGCGGGTGGTTCGCTCGATAAGACGGAAAAATGGGGTGTACGCAAGCTCGCCTATCGTGTGATGAAGCACGAAGAAGGGCAGTATATTCTGCTCGAGTTCAAGGCAGGCGCGGAAGTGGTGAAAGAGATCGAGCGCCGTTTGCGCGTGGCCGATCTCGTTTTGAAGTTCTTGACGGTACGCATTGACGAGAAACTGAAGCGCATCGAAAAGCGGCGCAAGGCGAGAGAGAAACGCGCGGCGCGCAAGCCGGCTCCGCCTCCTCCGACACCGGCCGCAGTGGCATCGCCGCTGCTACCCGCGGAAGCGCCGGCACCCGTGCCCGGCGCTCCGGCAGCAACGTCCGAACCGGCCAAACCGGCAGCAGAGTAGAGAGAGGAAAGAATACAACATGCCAGAACAACGAGGCGGACGTCCCATCGCCGCGTCGCAGCGCCCGACAGGCGGCGACAAGGCTATTGCTACCGGCAAAAAACAGTATTTTCGGCGGAAGAAAGTTTGCCGGTTCTGTGTCGACAAGATCGACGACATCAACTACAAGGACACGCGGCTGCTTTCAGCCTTTATTTCCGAGCGCGGCAAGATCACGCCGCGGCGTATTTCGGGCGTATGTACGCCCCATCAAAAACGGCTGAGCGAAGCGATCAAGCAGGCGCGGAATATTGCACTGCTGCCGTTTGCATCGCGCCTGTAGGCAAGGAGGAAAACGCATGGAAGTTATTCTCAGAGAAGATGTCGAGAAAGTCGGCGTACGCGGCTCGGTTGTGAAAGTGGCCGACGGCTATGCGCGCAATTTCCTGCTGCCAAAGCGGCTTGCTGTTGCAGCAACCGAGGCAAACAAGAAAATTGTGGAGCAGGAGCGCGAGGCGTATGTCCGGCGTGAGGCGAAAGTCAAAAGCGACGCGGACAGCCTGGCGCATCTCATGCAGAACGTTACGGTGACGCTGCGGCATCGCGTGGGCGAGAACAATCACCTGTTTGGTTCGGTGACCGCCAAGGATATCGCGGATGCGCTCGAAGCGCAGAAGTTCCATATCGAACGCCGTAGGATTCAGCTCGATGAACCGATTCGCACGGTCGGCGAGCACAAGGTGCCGGTGCGGCTGCATCGCGACGTTACGGTCGAAGTCAACGTTATCGTTGAGCCGGAACAGTAGCGGACATTGTTCCCCGATCCCGACAAGCTGAACGAACGAACTCCGGCCGAGGTTCTGGACGCGGCTGCGCACGGACACCTTGGCTTGGATCATCGTTTCCTGCAGGCATTACTCGACCGGCCGGAAGCAGCAAAGCCGGCCGTGTACGATTTTGCAGTGCGCGACCGCAGCGGCGACCTGGTCGATCTAGCGCCGGAACTGATCGCGCTTTTTCAACATTGGCGCACACCGGAGGCAATTCCGTTCCTCATTCAGTACATAAAAGAAGACCCGGAAAACGTCCCGGACGAAGCCATGGAGGCGCTGGTCGCTCTCGGCCAGCCTGCGCTCGAGCCGTTGCTTGCTCTGTATCGCGAGCTGGACGAAGCCGAATCGGGCGAAGTCGCTTTTATCCTGGCCAGCTTGCGGCTGCGTGATCGGCGCATTCTCGAATTGCTGCGCGAACGATTTGAGTACGACCTTTCCGACACGGTGTTGCTGCTGGAGACACACGGCGATCCGGCAGCAATTCCTGCCTTGGAGGGAGCAGCGTCCAAACTGGGTAGCGAAGATGTTGAGCTAAAGGCGGAGATCGCATCGGCAATTGAATCGCTACAGAATGCTGGGCAGGAAAAGGCAGAGGAGCCGGACGCTTTCGACATCTGGGCACTGTATCCGGAAAAAGAAGATCTGCCGGTCGATCTGCTCGATGAAGATGAACGCCTCGAGTTATTCGACCATCCGGCGGAAGATGTACGGGCCGCCGCGGTCTTCTCATTTTTCAATCGGGACCTGACAAATGAGCAGCGCGCTAAAATTCTGAGCCGGGCGCAGAAGGATCAGGCGGTTGCGGTTCGGGCGAGAGCCTGGGAAGCGTTGATCAGCGCGGTTGAGGATTCCGCGGTGCTTGATGCCATGCTGGCCCGATTGCGTAGCGGAGCCGCAGCAGAGGAAGAACGGGCGGGATTGTTGATCGGCCTGGCTCCGGAAGCAGACCGCAATGAAGTGCGTGAGGCCATTGTACGTTTGTACAGTAGCGCTGACGTTCGCGCCAAGGCCCTGGAGGCGATGTGGCGTTCCATGCATCCGGCATTTCGTGATTATTTCGCCAAGCACTTGAACGACGGTGATCTAGAAACACGGCGGGCTGCCATTTGGGGTATCGGATACTACGGAGTGAAGAGCGAACTCGATCGTCTGCGCGAATTCTTCACGGACGAAGAACTCCGGGCGGATGCGCTGTTTGCATACGCTTTGGCGCTGCCCACTGATGTGTCGCGCGGTCGCATGAAGAATCTTTTAAGCCGCATCGAAGTAGACGCAAAAGGTCTTTCCGAAATGGAAGAAGAGCTGGTGAAGGCGGCGCTCGACGAGCGGCTCTTGCTGGCAGGGAAAGAGCCGGTTTTCCGCGGGCAGGAGGATTAGTCCCCGGCGCCGGCGGATTTGCCCCGGAAGAGCTCGGCCTTTTTTCGATAGACTTCATGATCGCCGTCGCTGAACTGCACAAATTTTACGGCGCCAACCACGCCGGGGTGGTCTCGCAACCACTCCGCCACGGTAGAAACTGAGACTTCGGCGGCATCTTCGATCGGGTATCCGTAAATTCCGGTACTGATCGAGGGGAAGCTGATGGTCTGCACACCATAATCGGCGGCGAGGGCTAAGCAGGTCCGATAGCAGGAGGCCAGCAACTCGCGTTCGCCATGCCGACCGTCGCGATAACGAGGGCCGACTGCATGGAAGACATAGCGGGCCGGTAAGCGTCCAGCGGTTGTGACGACTGCGCTTCCCGTCTCACAGCCTCCCTGCTTCTCGCGGATGACGTCGAGTTCGCGCATGATCTCCGGTCCGCCGGCGCGGTGAATGGCGCCATCGACGCCGCCTCCGCCAGCGAGCGCGGAGTTCGCCGCATTGACGATTGCTTCCACCTGAATCTTGGTGATATCGCCCTTGAGCAACTGGAGGCGGCAGAGACCGATCTGAATCGAAAAATCGGAAGCCATGGTCCGATCATTTCAGATGGCGAGTTCCGGTGGAAAGAAAAATGCTGAGAATTTTCGGGATACCGAGAGAACTACCAGAAGAGTCGTCGCCGTGCTCAGCCAAAACGGACAGGGAATCTCGCGCCGTGGGTTCTTATACGCTGGTGCGAGTGCGCTTGTAGCCAGCCCGTTGGCGGCTGCTTCGGCGGCTTCGTCGCGCGTAACGTTACGTCACACGGCGATTCATCCTCCAGCCAATCTGAAAGCGGACGACCTGGCGTTTCTCGAAGATTACCAAAAGCGCTGCTTTCGCTATTTCTGGGAGCAATGGGATACGCGAACGGGGCTAATTATGGACCGAGCGCGCATGGATGGCGCTCCCTCCAGTCATGTGGCGAGCGCAGCCGCTACCGGATTCGGGTTGGCGGCCTTTTGCATCGGAGCAGAGCGCGGCTGGATCTCGCGCGAACAGGCCCGGACACGCGTCCTGACTACTCTTCGGTTCCTGTGGGGCCAGTCGTTTCATGATCATGGCTGGTTTTTGCACTTCATGGATGCGAGAACAGGGCAGCGCCGGTTGAATTCAGAAATATCGAGCGTGGACAGCTCGCTATTACTGGCCGGCGTTCTGACTGTGCAGGGTTATTTCTCGTCCGATCGGGAAATCCGACAGCTCGCGAAGCAAATTTTCGATCGAGTCGATTTTGTGTGGATGCTGAACGGCAACCCCTATCTGCTTTCGCACGGTGTGATGCCGGGCTCCGGCTTTCTAAAGTGGCGCTGGGACGCGTATAGCGAAGCTAGCCTGTTATACCTCCTGGCGATCGGGGCGCTACGGAATCCGATCAGTCCGGAGAGCTGGTATGCCTGGATTCGTCCTGAAGTTCATTACCAGAAATGGAAGTTCATAAGCGGCGGACCGCTTTTTACGCACCAATATGCGCACGCCTGGGTGAATTTTCGCCATCAAATGGACTCTAACGGAACGAACTATTTCGAGAATTCCCAGATTGCGACGTACGCGCATCGGGATTTCTGCATCAGTCTTCAATCGCGTTACGATGACTACGGTCCCGACATGTGGGGCATAACGGTGTCGGATAGCGCCGATGGCTATGTGAGCTGGGGAGGGCCGCCCGACCTGGGGCCAATTGACGGAACGCTGGTACCTTGTGCTGCCGCAGGGTCCTTAATGTTTACGCCTGACATTTGTCTGCCCGTCTTGCGCGAAATGCATAACGTTTACGGCGATAAGGTCTACCAGCGCTACGGCTTCACAGATGCTTTCAACCCGAACTGGAAAGACCAGAAACTCTGGGTTAATCCCGATGTAATCGGAATTGACGTGGGGATTTCTCTGGTTAGCATGGAGAACCTGCTGACAGGTAATGTGTGGCGCTGGTTTATGTTAAACCAATACATTCAGTCGGGGATGGAACGTGTTGGTTTTAAGATCGCAACGCCGGGTATCGGTATTAAGCAAATGCGGAAGCAAAAGGCGGCTGTGAGTGTCTGAGCCGAGTTGGGCCGTAGGACGAAATCGAACACAAACAAAAAAGCCTTCGCCCAAGGAGGGACAAAGGCTTTTGTAGGTGAGGTTCAGTTCTAGCTTTGCCGTACACCGGATTTCCGGCGATAAGCAAGCCCGCCGAGCCCCAGCAAGCCAAAGATCACGAGACTGACAGCGGCCGGCTCAGGAACCGGATCAAAAAAGGCAAAGTGAGACAACAGGTCTGCATTCCCGTAAGCGGACTGGGAAAAAAAGGTAAAGTTCTTTCCGTCCTTTTCCGAGTGGACGACCAAGCCAAAAGTCCCCACTGGATTAAAGTGGAAGTCGCCACTGCTTCCAGAAGGATTCAGCCAATAAATCGTGCTGGGGTCGGAAACAGCGTACCAGCCAATGGAGTCTTTGGCGGTGGTATTTTGTAAGAGAATCGCCAGATGCACGGTTCCATTCGCACTGAAAGTAACATCATTTGCGGAGCCGTTGGCAGTTTGGTTCACAGCAAGAAACTTGCCTGCCGGGTCTAGGGCGATTCCGCCGTTGCAGGTTCCGCCTCCGTAGATGCAATAACCGATGTTGTCCTGGGAAGCGTCTAAAGATGAATGATTCCAAAAATGTGTTGCGCTGGTTCCCAGAACCGGTTGATTGAACCACTGACCGGACGAGTTCAACTGCAGGCCGCCGCCTGTGATTGAGAACACCACGTCGTTATAGTCGTAGTCAAGGGATTTTCGATCCTCGACGCCGCCATAGTAGCTCGTGGCAAAAACGGGCGCAGCGAAAAGTGCCGCAGCGCCAATCAAAGCCAGATTCCTAATTTTCAATTATCCTCCCACTCGGCGGTACGCAATGCCGAAAGACACTGCGGATTTCTTCCGCCGATCGCAGGATACGACTGTCGTAGGCCTTTTGTAAAGGCTTGGTGGTCTTAGTACTAATGCTCCCGATTATTAGCGGTAATCCGATGTTGGTATCTCGGAGCCGGTGACACGCATGCTGATAAAGATAAGTGTTGTTATTTCTGCAGTTTAGAGGAAAACCAGCGATGCGGGCGGAATGTCGACCGGTACGCTCAAGGGCGAATGAGCTGCAAGAGGAGAGGGAAAGCACCTGGTGGGAGAGCGCCTGGCGAGCGACTCTGTTGGACTTACCGGCCTCTGCCTTCGCAGTCAAAGTTCCTGGCCCTGTCATCACGCCTGAAAGGCTTTTCGGGACCCGTCGGATCGGGCAAGAGCGCGGCGTTAAGCCTGGAAGCGCTGCGGCTGTCCTTTATTAATGGAGGCCGCCAGGGCGTTCTCGCGGCCCCGACACTTACCATGTTGCGCGACGCGACCTTGGCGGCCATGTTACGCACCTTACAGGAAATGGACGTCTCTTTCGAGATGCGCAAGTCCGCCGGTGAACTAAAAATCGGATCGCGGAATAGTACGATTCTGCTACGTTCCCTCGAGGAGCCTGAGCGCTTCCGGGGAACTAACCTCGCATGGTTCGGCGTAGACGAGCTGTCGTTCGCGCGGGAAGAGGGTTGGCTTCGACTTGAAGCTCGATTGCACGATCCGAAGGCGACTCGACTCAGCGGTTTTGGAGCGTGGACGCCGCAAGGCCATGACTGGGTTTACCGCCGGTTTATCCATTCCCCGGTAAAGGGGTATGCCTGTGCCTGCGCAAAGCCCTTTGAGAACCGGTATCTGCTTGACAGAACACCCGACTACTACGAGCGGCTGGAAAGCAGCTACGATCCCCGGTTTTACCGCCAGGAAGCACTGGGCGAGTACCTGAATACGCGGTCGGACAGAGTTTATCACTGCTTTGATCCGGTGCTTCATGTCGCCTCGCAACAGTACGACCGAACCAAATTGCTGATGTGGTCGCTCGACTTTAACGTGTCGCCGATGAGCTCGGTGCTTTTGCAGTGGCGGGAGAACCGTTTGGCGGTAATCGATGAAATCGTCCTGGAGCGCGCAACGACTGAGGAGGCTTGCATGGAATTCGAGAATCGCTATCGCGGCCATGCAGGACCCATTGAAATATTCGGTGATGCAAGCGGATGGAACCTGCATACAACCGGTCCGAATGATTATGTGATGGTTCAAAACCACCTGACGCGCGCCGGCTTCCGGAATTTTCGCGTGCGGGTGCCGGCAGCGAATCCCGCTGTCTTGAGCCGTGTTCGACAAGTGAATGCGTTATTAACGAACGCGCTCGGTGAAGTGCGCCTGGAGATCGAACCAAGCTGCCGCGAGTTGATTCGCGACTTCGAGGAGGTCCTGTTTAAGCCGGATTCCGGTTTGATCGATAAACTCCGAGATCCCCGGCGGACGCATGCGTCGGACGCTCTTGGTTATGCGGTCTGGACACTTTTCGGAGAGAAGCTGCGGGTGGGGGAAGTAGATAAGCGCCTCATTTGAGCAAAGGAAGGATACGGGGAAGACATGAATGAGATCGATCAAGAGCATCCTGACTTTAAATACAAGCGGCCCATGCGGCATATGTACCGGGACTTGTATGCGGGCGGGCACCAGTTTAAATCGCAAGCGGCAAACTATCTGCTACGCCGTCAAAAGGAGCCGCTCGATATTTACAGCGAGCGCCTGGAACGGGTGTTTTATCAGAACTACATCGGTTCCATTCTGGATTGGTACTCCTCCACATTGTTCCGGCGCGAATTAAGTTTTCAACTGAAGGGCGGAGTGGGTTCCGGCCGAGCTTTTCTGGCCGATTTTATAGACGATGCCGACCTGCGGGGAACAAAACTTTCCAGCTTTCTGAAGACTTGTTTCACAGATGCTTTGATCGCCGGAACGAGTCATGTCCTGATCGATTTTCCGGTGAATGAGACAAGTGCGCAGACCAGGGCAGAAGAGGATCAGGCCGGAATATCGAGAGCGTTCCTGGTCCGCTACCAGGCGGAAGAATTAATCAACTGGAGCCGAGACGAGCGCGGAGATTATGAATGGGTTGTGTTGCGCTATAAGATTCACCGGCAGGCAACCATCGATGGCTCGCCAGCTATGGAAGAGAGGTACTGGCGCTATTACAACCGGACGGAATACCGGACGTACCGGCAAACCGTCGTGGATAACCGCTACAATGCTCCGGTCGAGTTAGTAAGTCAGGGCCTACACGGTTTAGCCAGCCAACAACAGGTGCCACTGATCGATCTGACGCTCACCGACGGGCTCTGGCTGATGAATAAGGCGGCGCATGTGCAACTCGAGCACTTCAACAAGTCGAATGCCTTGAGTTGGGCTATTACGATGGGCCTCTTCGCAATGCCGGTCATCTATTCGGATCGTGAATGGAATCAGATCGTCGGCGAAAGCTATTTCATCCAGTTAGGCCCAAAGGACAGGTTTGGATGGACTGAGCCGGATGGAAAAGTTTACCAGGTCGCAGCCCAACACTTGGAGTCTCTAAAAGAAGAGATCTATCGCGTATGTTATCTGCCACAGGCGTCTGGCGAGCTGATTTCAGGGCACGCGCAGTCTGCTGAAAGCAAGATGCTGGACTTCACAATCACACAGGAAGTGTTGCGGGCATACGGCGCAATTGTAAAGGACTGCGCTCGCCGCATTCTGGCAGCGATCGTAGCAGCACGTCAGGACGGAGTAACGGTGGCCATTGCCGGTCTTGACGAATTAAATTTGAGCGATTTCGGAACCGAGCTGCAGCAGGCCGCAAGCCTATTGCAATTGGGCATCCAATCGCGATCATTACGGGCGGAGATCTATCAGCGCCTGGCGCTGAAGTACGTGAGCGACGCCCGCCAGGAAGTAAAAGATCAAATTGCACAGGAAATTCAGGGGCAACAAACGGAGTAGGAGAACGTGTCTGATCAAACAGTAGAGAACGGACGGTTAAACGGCGAGATGAGGGCTATTATTCGCGAGGCAATCGACGAGTTCGTGCAGGCCGAGCGGCGAAAATCGGAGCCGGCGTATCGGGCCGAACTGCAGGAAGAGCGTCAGCGGCGTGAAGGACTCGAGTCGCGGCTGAATCAGCTCGTCGAAGAGAATCGCAAAGCGCGTGCGACGGCGGAGGAAGCGGAGCGTCATGCTCAGATCCGAGCCGAATTGCAAAAGGCTGGGGTTGCGAAACTTGAACTTGCTTTCCGTGCAGTGAAGGATGAGATCGTGCGCTCGGATGACGGAATGCTGCGCTCGCGAGGACCTGATGAGAGATCACTCGAGGAATACGTGGCAGCATTTGTTCACGACAATCCAGAGCTGCTTCCGGCAAGAATTTCCGGTGGTAGCGGAGCACAGAAGCCGGCCAGAAGTGGCTTCCATGATGAAAGCTATGCCGTTGCACTCGATAACATACGGCCCGGGATGAACAAAGAGGAGCTCGAACGAACACGCCAGCACATAGCAAAACTCGCCTGGCAGGCTTTGCGAGGCACTTAGCAAGCACCAGCTAATCGATACCGCTGAACCTAAATTGGTGACGTCCAGCGGAACCAACTGTGCCCACAGCCTAGACGGCACCGAAGCTGCTGCCTAGCGGCACTTACTCAGTGATTAACTAGAGGAGATTTATGTCAATTATCACATCTGCCAATCTGGCGAATGCAATTGTAAAACTGGTTGCTGCCGATGCGCTGTCGGCGCTCGTAGGCAATCTGGTTATGGGGAACCTTGTCAATAGGGACTATGAGCCGGTTCTGGCTCACAGCGGCGATACTGTGAACGTACCGATTCCACCGGTCCTGGTTGCTAATAACATAGCAGAAGGAGGTACGGTAACACCACAGAATCCGAATCTCGCAAACGCACAGATTATACTGAGCACACACGCAGAGGCGTCATTTCAAATTCCCGATGTAACTAAGGCCCTTGCATATCCGGAGCTGCTGAAGACCTACATGCAACCGGCCGTAGTCGCCATCGCCGAGCGCATGGAGAAGGATCTCCTGGGATTGTACGGGTCGTTCACTGCTAACACTCCCGTCGGCGCGGCGAGCACGCCGATAACAGAAGCGACTATCGATGCGGCGGAAACGACATTATTTAATGCTAAAGTGCCGCCTAGCCAGCCGAAATACCTGGTAGTCGACTCAAACACATATTCCCAAATCCGTCAGATTCCACGATTCAGCGAATACTACTCTTCAGGTGAGGCAGGACTCAAAGCGCTGGTCGAAGGTAATGTCGGGAAGATGAAGGATTTCTTTATCTTCCGCTCGCAGTTTGTACCGACGACCGGAACGACTACTCTAACTACACACAATCTCGCATTCGCGAAAGACGCCATTGGATTGGTAGTTCGCCGCCTGCCCCAACCCCTTCCCGGGACGGGAGCCGTGGCCGAGTATGCGGAGTTAGGCAATTTCGGGTTGCGGATCGTCATGAGCTATCAGCCCAACACGCTTGCTCAACAGTTCACAGTCGACGTTCTCTACGGCTACGGAGTACTACGCAATAATTTCGGCGTGCAGGTTAATAGCTAATTTCAAGGTCGTCTCTGATCAGGTATAGGAGCCCTACGGGGCTCCTTTTTTATTTTTGAGGGGTGAGCATGGACTTAAGACAGTATTTTCGAAAAATTCGCGAGATTGAGGCGAACATGCCGGACCAGCACGTGTTCGTGACCAGCTTGGAGACGCCGGACGGTGGACGTGCCGGCGTGATCACAGAGGTTCCGCGCGAGGTGGCGGCAAAGATGATCACTGAAGGTCGGGCACAGCTTTCGACAAAAACGGAAAGGGACCAATTTATAGAAACGCAGAATGCAGCACGAGCGGCAGCACAGCGGGCGGAGCTTGCGCAAAAGCTGCAAGTGACGATTATTTCGGACGGCGATTCCACTAATAGATCCGGTACGCAACCGGAGAGTACACGCCCAGTTCCCAAAAAATAGGAGCGAATGTATGGCCCTGTTCACCGATAACGGAATCATCACGCTGGACGACCTCTTGCCTTTCGAAGGATCTCTCGGCCAAGTAGCGTCCTTACATGGAATCGATATAGATAGCAAGATCAGCCTTGCGTCGAACGCGGTCGGTGACAGGCTCATGCTGTGGCTACTGAACGCCGGGGCGTCCGATCCACAATGGCTGAGCCGGCGCGCGCTTGGTCTTTCAACGGTAGTCGTTACGCCACCCCTGCGACGCTGGTTGTGCCTTGATTCATTAGCACGCGTCTTCGCTGAAGCTTACAATATTCAACTCAACAGCAGGTATCAGGGAAAGTGGGCCGAGTATCGGGTAC
>DATBGM010000115.1:0-9105 GCA_036557945.1 Bryobacteraceae bacterium
CATCACAACGAGCAGATCAGCTATATCGAATCGGGCCTGCTGCACTTTGTGGTCAGCGGCGAAGAATTCACCATGCGTGCCGGGGAATTTCTCTGCATTCCACCGAATGCGCCGCACACGGCAACCGCGCTCGAGGACACGGTCGGCGTCGATCTCTTCACGCCGCCGCGCCAGGACTGGCTGAACAAGACCGACGATTATCTGCGTCGTTAGGTATTCGGAAATGCAAACAAAGCCGGCTCATGCAGCACGAGTTTCTGGGGAACGCAGGAGCAGGTGGCGCGCCGTTTTTCGCACAAACGGTTTGACGAATTAAGCCCGGCGCTGGCTGCAAATAAAGGTCAAGCTTTCAGCTTTGCGCGAACAGCCGACACGGCGCGCCTCGAAAACTGCCTGTCGCTCGAGGACGGCCCAATACGGGAGGTGCGCGAGATATGGCAGTGCCGGCGCAGTGACCCCTAAGTACCCTGTTGCAAACGACATAGCAGAAAGGCTATCGTTTTAGAGTCTGGGGAGGACGGCATGGCTGCCACCGTTTGGAAAGGCTATATCACCTTTGGACTAATTACGATTCCGGTGCGTCTGTTTGCAGCCGCGCGCACTGAGCGCGTCAGTTTCAACCAGTTGCACGGCGAGTGCGGCAGCAGGATTAAGCAGCAGACGTTTTGTCCGCATTGCGAGCGCACTGTCGAACGGAGTGAGCTGGTGAAGGGCTACGAAGTCGAGAAGGATCACTATGTTGTTGTAAATGATGAGGAAATTAAGGCGGTGGCGCCTGCCTCGAGTGACAACATGGAGATTCTCGAGTTTGTGAAGGCGGACGGCATCGACCCGATATACTTTGACGCTTCGTACTTTATGGCGCCCGAAGATGCCGGCAAGAAGGCCTACCATCTGCTGCTCGAAACGATGCGCAAATCGGGTTACAGCGCCATTGCGAAGATTGCCATGCACCAGCGCGAATTTACCGTCGTGATCCGGCCGCATGCCGACGGCTTGCTGTTGCATACGATGTTTTATCCGGAAGAAGTACGGGAAGTACCGGAATTCCGCAAAGATTCGAGCGTTAGCGTGAAGCCGCAAGAGGTCGCGCTGGCGGAAAAGCTGGTGGAAGGCCTGGCGACCGATTTCGACGCCTCGAAATATACCGACGAGTACCAGGGGCGGTTAAAACAGATGATCGAAGCCAAACGTGACGGCCAGCAAGTGGAAGAGACGGCACCCAAGAAGCGCGCTCCGGTAATCGATCTGATGCAGGCGCTGCAGAAGAGCCTGGGCGAGCTGCCGAAGAAGCCGGCCAGCGCGGAGCCGCAGGAAAAACAAGCGCAACCGAGGCGGCGGCGGGCAGCCGGCGGCTGAACGAAAGAGTTCGGCTCGCTTGTTCTCAGAAGACTGTCTACCCACTGCATAGAATTCAGGGTAGAATGTCTTCTGAGATATGCGGTGGCTCCGGCGCGATCGGGCTCCCCATCGCGTTTGGCGCTCTTCGCCTTGTGGCAAATCAAATGTATGGGGTCAGCCCCAACGATCCGAAGTATTCTGTCGCCGCGGCGGTCGTTTTACTTGTGTGTACCGCGCTCGCAGGCTTGCTGCCGGCTTTGCGTGCTTCGCGGCTGGATCCCTTAACGGCGCTCAAATACGAATAAAAAACGGACCAATCAGCGGATCCGCTTATCCCGTCAACCAGGCGTACTGTTCCGCATTTAAGGGAACAACCGAAAGGCGGCCCTGGCGGACGAGCGGAGAATCGGCGAAAATCTTGTGCTCCTTAATGGAGGCCAAGGTGCGCGGCTGCTTCAATGCATGGCCTGCTCTGATTCTGACGACGGGCGATTTGGAATCGGAGCTATCGACACTTTGTACCGTGGCGGTTCCCACGGCTTGCCGCTCGTCGCCGGTATGGTAGATCACGAGCTTATCGCCCGGCTTCATTTCGCGTAGATGGCGCACGGCAACGGGATTGGTCACGCCATCCCAGACCGTTTCGCGATCGCGTTCCAAATTGGCGAAGGAATAGGCCTCGGGCTCCGTTTTCAGCAGATAGTGCACGCGGCTTTAACGATGCGCAGGCGCGCTGGCACCGGCGGAACCATGAGCGCCGCCGGGGGTGCCCATACTGGTTGAGGGTGCAGGACCCGCCGTCCGGCCGCCGGCAGCACCCATGCTACGAGCACCGGAGTAACCGCCGCCCCCGCGCGGACCGGCGTAAGCACCGCCGCCGGCAGCACGTGCTCCGACTGGAGACGACGCGGCGGCTGCGCGTCCCGCCGGCACCGTAGCTCCGTTGCTGGTCCGGAACCCGCCATTGGATGAGAACGAACGCATCGCGGCCTGGCGAGCCGCTGCATTGGCCGCCGGCGAAGCAGCAATCGCTCCGGCCGCAGCCGGAGGACGCACGGGATTTACGGGAACCGGCTTAGTCACGGTTTTGGAAGCACCGCCCCCACCTCCACCGTTACTCGCTTGCTGTCCGCCATTCCAATATCGGCCGCCACCATAGATAGGCGCGTACATCACGGGCGCGTATCCGACGACGCCCGGCCCATAGAATCCGAAACCAAAGGGGCTGTAAAACGCGCTGTCGCCCGGCAGCCACGACCAGGTGTTAAACCCTGCGTTCCAAACCCAACCGGGGTTGGAAAATCCACTGAAGCCATAGCCGCCCCAAACGCCGCCGTAAGCCGAGGCGTTCATTTCGCGCGCAGCCTGATAGCTGGCAGCCGCATTGTACTGGGCGCGCACCGTGCTCCAGGCGTACAGGTCATCCTGCTTTTTTGCATCAAACTTTTTCGGCTTTTCCGTAGCGCCGAGCAGAACTTCTTTTCCTTTGCCGACGTCCAGCTTGCGATCGCCGTTCAGAACCTGCGCCTTACCTTCCAGGACTGCCGCTTTTGCTTCGTCGCCCGCTACAAACTTGTAAAGCCCGTTGCGGTCGACCAGGACGGTGCCGCCGCCGGCGAGCACGGTCAGCCGGCTGTCCTTTACAATGTCGTCGGCTTCCACCATGGCTTCGCCGCGCTTGAGCTCGATCTGTGTATCGGTCAACGACGGAGCGACCATACGTACCTCGGAGTTATCGCCCAGCCGCAAAAAGACACCGGGGGCCAGCAGCACTTCGGCTTTGCCGGTAGTCGTCGAAAGTACATCGTTAGCGTTGAGAAACGTCGTTTTCAGGCTGGCGCTCGAGAGCGCGCTCCCGTTAATCGCTACATTCCCCTCGATGTAATTGACAACGCCGGGTTTTGCCGAAACGGTGTAACTCTGCGGCATCGCATACAGCGCGGTGACAAAGAACCCAGTCAGGATTTTTGCTGCGGACGGCCATGCGCGTTCCATGCTTCAACTCCTTTACCGTGCCTGCCAGATGAAGCCCGCGCCTTCTCAGCGAGGCGAAGATTCAAATGCGCAGGAGCTCCGACACTTCTTACTGGCTTCATTGTACGCCCAATTCGTACCGGAAGATGCCATACAGTTACAGGTTTTGTAAAACTTCTATGCGATACAATGCGGCGGGACGGAACCGCCGCTTGACACTCAGGCCAATCGACTATGCCAGTCTTGCCATCTACTTTTTATTCGTACTGGGAATCGGCTGGCTCGCCAAGCGCAGAATCAGCTCGAGCGAAGACTTCTTAACCTCCCGGCATTCGGTGCCGGTCTGGATTACCAGTCTCGCGTTCATCGCCGCGAACCTCGGCGCGCAGGAGATGATCGGCATGTGCGCGTCCGGGGCGAAGTACGGGATCATGACCGCCCAGTTTTACTGGCTGGGCGCCGTGCCCGCCATGCTGTTTGTCGGGCTTTTCATGATGCCTTTCTATTACGGCAGCCGGGCCCGCAGCGTTCCTGAGTACCTGAAGCTGCGTTTCGACGAAAAAACACGCGGCCTGAACGCGATCACGTTCGCAGTCATGACGATTTTTTCGTCGGGCATCAGTATGTACGCGCTGGGGCTGCTTTTTGAGCTGGTGCTGGGTTGGAGTTTCACTCAGTCTGTGCTGCTTTCGGCGGCGATTGTGCTCGTGTACACGTTGCTCGGGGGCCTGACCAGCGCAATCTACAACGAAGTTGTGCAGTTTTTCCTGATCGTGCTCGGTTTTGCGCCGCTCTCGATTCTGGCGGTCGCCCGGGCGGGAGGCTGGGATGGTCTGAAAGCGCATCTTCCTCCGGTGATGCTGCACACCTGGAAATATGCGGCGCATGCAAACCAGAATCCGATGGGCGTAGATGCGTTCGTGCTGGTCGCAGGACTTGGCTTCGTTCTTTCGTTTGGCTACTGGTGCACGAATTTTCTTGTGGTACAGCGCGCGATGGCCGCGGACAGTATGGCGGGCGCGCGCCAAACGCCGCTGGTGGCGGCATTTCCTAAAATTTTCATGCCCTTTGTGGTGATTCTTCCGGGCATCGCGGCGGTGGCACTGATGAAGATGTCGGGCGGCGGCTACCAACTGCCCATGAAAGCCGGGGGCGGGGCCAACTACGATCTGGTGCTTACGACGCTGATGGCGAAGTTCTATCCTTCCGGCATGCTAGGCATCGGACTCACCGCACTGATGGCTTCGTTTATGTCCGGGATGGCGGGAAACGTCACAGCCTTCAATACCGTTTTCACCTACGACATCTACCAAAGCTACATTCGTAAGCACGCACCCGACAGCCACTACCTTTGGGTCGGCCGCGTCACAACGGTTGCCGGCGTCGTGCTGTCGATCGCCTGCGCCTACCTGGCAACGGCCTTCAACAACATCATGGATTTTCTGCAGCTCGTGTTCGCGTTTGTCAACGCGCCGCTGTTTGCCACGTTCCTGCTGGGGATGTTCTGGAAGCGCACCACCAGCCATGGCGCATTCTGGGGCCTTTTGACGGGCCTGATCGGCGGTGGTCTTACGCTAGGACTCACGGTTGCCGAGGGTAAAGGCGGCTGGATTTCGCCGGCCTATCATTTTTCATCCGCCATGGCGCAAAATTTCTGGATTGCGATCATCGCCTGGTGCGTGTGCCTGGTCGTCACCATCGCGGTGACGCTCGTCACCAAACCCAAGCCCGAAAGCGAGCTGCACAACCTGGTCTACGGCGTAACGGATATTCCGCATGAAGCGGATGCGCCCTGGTATAAACGGCCGGGCCCGCTGGCGGTGGTGGTGATCGTGGTGCTCGTCATTGTGAATCTCATCTACTGGTAACCTTCATGAACGACTTACGACGGCCTACCGGATACCTGTTCGCTCTGCTCGGGTTCATTCTGCTGGTTTACGGCTTGCTGACGCCGGAAGCGCGCGCGCCGCTCGATGCCGGGGTGAACGTAAATCTCTGGTGCGGTCTGACGATGTTGATCTTTGGAGGAGTTCTGCTTTGGCTATCGTACCGGGCGAAGTTGTAAGACTGTTCCGCCAGCATTTCGGCGGCAACCGGACGCCCGATGTTTACCGCGCGCCGGGCCGCGTCAACCTGATTGGCGAGCACACCGATTACAACCTTGGTTTTGTTTTTCCCATTGCGCTCGATATGGCTTGTTACGCCGCGATCGCTCCCGCTTCTCACGGCAAGCTGCAGGTTTATTCACGCGAGGCAGCTTCCGGCTTTGCCGTCAATGTGCGCGACATCGGAGAAGCGAAACCGCAGAAGAACTGGAGCGATTATGTAATTGGCGTTGCACGCGAACTGGTGCGGGCTGCTGTTCCGCTCGCGGGCGCAGACCTTTATATCGCGAGCGAAGTGCCGGCGGGATCGGGGTTGAGTTCGTCGGCGGCAATCGAAGTGGCGACGGCTTTCGCGCTGCTCGGCGGGCGGAAACTCGATGCGCTCGCAATCGCGCGGCTTGCACAACGTGCCGAAGGGCAGTTTGTCGGCATGCCCTGCGGCATCATGGACCAGTACGCTTCGGTGTTCGGACATGCCAATGCAGCCATTCAGATCGATTGCCGCGATCTCTCGCACGAGTATGTCGAGCTGCCGCGTAAACTGCGCATCGTTGCCGTAAATTCAATGGTGAAACACGAGCTGGGCACATCGGCATATCGCGAGCGAGTGGCCGAGTGCCGAGCCGCAGTGGAAGCGATTCAGCACACGCATCCCGAAGTGCAAAGCCTGCGCGATGTTTCTCCGGAGCTGTTTAAAGAAGTGGAAGAGAGCATTCCCGAACTACCGCGAAAACGCGCCCGCCACGTTATTAGCGATTCGCAGCGGGTGCTCGATCTGGGAGCAGCCGCGCGCGCGGGAGATGTGCCCGGGATGGGGCAGCTCTTCGTGGATTCGCACCGCAGCATGCGGGACGATTATGAAATTACCTGCGAAGAGATCGATTATCTGGTGGAAAGAGCGCTGCGTATTCCGGCCGTTTACGGCGCACGCATGACCGGCGGCGGCTTTGGCGGCTGCACGGTAAATTTGGTGGCACCCGAAGTCGAAGAGCGCTTCCGGCACGAGCTTGCGGCAGACTACAGGAAGCACTTCGGCATCGACGCGGCGTTTTACGATTGTGTGCCGGCGGCGGGCGCGAGCCGCGTGTAAACAAACTCGCAGTTAGACTAGAGAAACAGGCACCTGGGGGCGTAGCTCAGTTGGATAGAGCATCAGCCTTCTAAGCTGAGGGTCGCAGGTTCGATCCCTGCCGCCCCTACCACGGAATTCTCTCGTCCAGGAAGCGCGAATGAAAAAGCCACGCCAAACTCACCTAACCGGCATCTTCATTCCCTCATTCACTTCTTCTTACGCGTTCACCGGCAGGCCTGTCTTCCACAAACAGATTCTGCCTGGCCGATTCTGAAATGCTAGCGACTGCCGGATGCCGAATTTTTCGCTCCGCCGAGATTGCGTAAAACTCCTCTGTCGCCGGTTGCAAACGTCCTACCAACGTGACGCGGTAGTAGCGCCGGATCTCACGCTCAACGACAGCGGGCGAGGCAAATATACCGATGCCGGCCTGCCCAAAGACGTTGAGCAAAGCCCGATCCTGAAACTCTCCGATAACGGCAGGCCGGATATTGTGCAGATCAAACCATTGTTCGAGCGTACGGCGCGATGCAGAGCCCTTCAGCGGCATCAGAAACGGAGCGCCATCCAGCCCCGCCGGGAAGTTTTTCCGATAACGGGCGGCTAGCGGAGGCGCAGCAAACAAGGCCAGTTCGCTTGATCCCAGCAGGTGGTTGAATACTCGCACGCGGATGGACGGATGAGCAGGCGCATCCGTCAATACCAAATCCAGTTCGTGCGTTGCCAGGCTGAGCAGCAACTTCTCCGGCTGATCTTCGTGGCACACGAGGTGCACCGGTGTGGATGATCGCAGCGCCGGCTCGAGAATCCGGAATGCAACCAGCTTCGGCATCATATCTGAGATCCCGACTACCAGCCGCGCGGCGCGACCCCGCGGGCGCCCATGTAAGACATCCGTCAACTCACGGCCGAGCGAAAAAATCTCGTCGGCATAACCGTACACCAGGCGTCCGAATTCGGTGAGCTGTAGCCGCCGGCCCACTTTGCTAAACAGCTTTTCTCCCAGGCTGTCTTCGAGAGAGCGGAGTTGGGTGCTTACCGTCGGCTGTGCCAGGCGCAGCTCGCGGGATGCCTCGGTGATACCGCCCATTTTGGCGACGGTCCAGAAGTACAGAAGATGGTGGTAATTGATCCAATCCATTTGGTCCAGTCCCCGACGTATTCATTAAACCTTGCGAAGGAATCCAAATTATCTAGCGGTCGAATGGATTGACCTATCCGTCTAGTCAATAGAAGATCACCAAAGGAGAGACCGTAACCAAGTCATGACCGTCCCTGCAATGAACCTGGATGCCTGTCGCGCGGCTTTGCTCGCCAAAGCCGACGAATGCAAGCAGGCTGTGTCGCGCGCCCGGCGCGCTCTATCGGAGGACGCAGCGTCTATGTCCGCGACGACGACTCATCGCGAACCACAGCGCGAAGAGATAGTCGAGCGCATGGAAACCGCACATCGCCTCCTACGGCAGGTCGAAGTTGCGTTATCGCGGTTACAGCGCGGCCGCTATGGTCGTTGTTTGAAGTGTGAAGAAGGAATCGGGCTGAAACGCTTGAGTATCGCCCCGTGGGCGCTATTCTGCCTCGAGTGCCAGCAAGGCGTGGACCTTCTGCAGTACGGCGCCGGGACTCACCAACGCCGCATAGGCGAGCCTAGTCTAAGCGGATCTGATGCCCATTCGTTCTGGACTGAATGGCAGCAGGACGATTCGGAATCGGATACACACGAGGCCCTGGCCGGCCGCCGCTAAGCAAGCGATCGCGTTGCTTCACTTTGCTAAAGCAAATCTGAGCAGACGATTATCAACGCGCTCCGCCGTGATGTGTATTCTACTTGGGTAATAAGTGAGCGTAATCCAGCGTCCAATTGGTATGTCGCTGAAAATCGCTCAAGTTGCGCCACTGACTGAAACGGTTCCGCCCGCCCTCTGTGGCGGGCGCGAACGAGTCGTGTCGTACCTCACGGAGGAATTGGTACGGCTGGGTCACAAAGTAACTCTGTTTGCGGCCGGCGGTTCCCAAACCGATGCCGAATTCGTTCCGATTACCAAATGTTCGCTGCGCTCCGATCCAACCGGAAGCGATCCGGCTCTCGCCAATATCCTGGCAATCGAACATGTCTTCCGGCAGAGCGATGAATTCGATCTCATTCATTTTCACGATCATTACCTTCACTTTCCGCTCTCGCGAAGGACGGGCAGTTCGACCTTAACCACCATTCACGGCCGTATGGACCTTCCGGGCCTTACTCCCCTGTTCCGCGAATTTTCCGACATGCCGCTGGTTTCGATTTCCGAGGCGCAGCGTGTTCCGCTCTCCTTTGCAAACTGGGTCGCCACAATCCCGCACGGCCTTCCGACGGCCCTATATTCGTTCCGTTCCCGGCCGGGGAACTACCTGGCCTTTGTCGGACGCATCTGCCCGGAGAAGCGGCCCGACCGGGCCATTGCGCTGGCTAGACGAACCGGTATGCCACTGAAGATAGCCGCCAAAGTCGATAGGGAGGACAAAGAGTATTTTCAAACCCAGATCAGGCCCCTCCTTGATTGCTCATTAATCGAGTTTGTTGGCGAAGTGAACGAAGCCGATAAAAACCTGCTGCTGGGCGGAGCACGGGCT
>DATBGM010000116.1:0-5060 GCA_036557945.1 Bryobacteraceae bacterium
CGCTGCCGAGAAATGCACCAGTCGGGGCGCATGGCGATCATGTTCGTCATGCGTTCTTCGCCCCAGGCAGGAATCCATTGCACATTCTTGATGGCTTCGAGGGTGCGCGCGCGCAGTTGTTCGCGATCCATGCCGATGAACCATTGCTCGGTCGCGCGGAAAATGACGGCGTTGTGACAGCGCCAGCAGTGCGGATAACTATGCTCGACGCGCGCCTGCGAGGCCAGCGCGCCATGCTGCTCTAGCAGCTTAATCACAACGGGGTTTGCTTCCCAGACGGTTTTGCCCAGTAGTTCGTTCGGTAATTGTCCGTCTGCGCCCTCGGCTTGGAACATACGTCCGGAAGCATCCACCGGACAGTACACCGGAATGCCGTAGCGTTGGGCTACAACAAAATCTTCCTGCCCGTGTCCCGGCGCCGTGTGCACCGCCCCGGTGCCCTGCTCGAGCGTGACGTGATCACCCAAAATGCCGAGTGAATCGCGCTCTAAGAACGGATGCCGGAATACCGCGCGTTCCAGCTTCGTCCCGGGGAATCGCGCCACAATCGTGCGATCCCAGCCGAGCGCTTCGGCTACTTGCGCGAGCAGTCCTTCCGCCACAATCGTGACTCCCTGGGGCGTATCGACGGCCACATATTCAAAGCGCGGATTGAAACAGATCGCGAGGTTCGCCGGAATGGTCCAGGGTGTCGTCGTCCAGATCAGCACCGAAACTTTGCGCCCTGCGAGCAGCGGATCTAACGCCGCCGGCTCGGAGGCGAGCGGAAACCTCACATAAATCGTTGCGCTCGTGTGATTCTCGTACTCGACTTCCGCCTCTGCCAGCGCCGTACGGTCGTGAATACACCAATGCACCGGCTTCAGCCCTTTGTAGACATAGCCGTCATGCAGCACATCCACAAATGCTTGGGCGATGACGGCCTCGTACTCGGCGCTCATCGTCAGATACGGATCGTCCCAGCGGCCGAAGATACCCAGCCGCTTAAACTCGGTGCGATGAATATCGACAAATTTTGCCGCGTACGCCCGGCACTCAGCCCGAATCGCAGCCGCGCTCATCGAAGCCTTGCGCTTACCCAGTTGCCCGTCGACTTTAATTTCGATCGGCAGCCCGTGGCAATCCCATCCCGGCACGTAGGGCGCATCAAAGCCCGCCATGCTCTTCGATTTCACGATGAAATCTTTGAGGATCTTGTTGAACGCGGTACCCAGATGAATGTTGCCGTTCGCATACGGCGGGCCATCGTGCAATACGTATTGGGGCCGTCCTGCGCGCGACTCGCGGATGCGCCGGTAAAGCTCGGTTTCCTCCCAGTAGGCAAGCATTTTCGGCTCTGCCGCAGGCAGGTTCGCCTTCATCGAAAAATTGGTTTTGGGCAGGTTGACCGTCTTTTTCAGGTCAACGGAGGTCGCGCTCATGGGCTCATTTCATCGTAGCGGACAGCGGGATATTCACTTGCTGTCCGCGCGCGAAAGGGTCTGAATATACCGGTCCGCTTCCTGCGAAGAAACATCGATATCGCGAATCAGCGCCGCCGCCTGCGCATCGATTTGCGCCGATGTTTTCTTCAACGAGCTGATCGCCCTTGCATTCAGATTGTGCTTGAGAAACGTCACCTGGTCGTGAAACGCCTGCAGCACAGGTTGAATCTGCTCTTCGGTGCGCCGCATTCTGCGCATGTATTGCGTGTGCTGATTGCGCGCCGCGACGAGCATCTCCCGGCTCTGATCGCGCAGCGTTCGATTGCGCATGGACTTAATCTCGCCATTCCATTCGTTGAACATCGCCTTCGCCACCTGGTCCACCGAATCGACGCGTCCCTTGAGCTTGCCGGCGCGTTCTTCCGAGCGCTCGTATTCCTGATTCAGCTTGTTGTATACCTTTTCCAGATCGCCGCCCTGAAACCCCGTGACTTCCTGAAACGCCTGAAGAGTCGTCTTCAATTGCTCCTGCGTGGCTTGCTGATCCTTCTTTACCGACAGAATCCGCTGCACGAGAATGTCCCGCTTCTGCTTGCCCAGGTGCTCCATCGCGCTGTAGTAGAGCATCGAACAGCCCGATAGCATCAGGCACAGCATGCTAAGCGGGAGTGTTTTCTTCATCTACCGCTCATTGTCGTAAATCGCAGCAGCGCGTCCAGCCAGGTGCACGGTCCCGCTTCCGTTCCGTATCACCAGGTCGCCGGTGTTTCCCACTGTATTCTTGAAATCGCCGTCGCTCGAAAAAGGAATCACGATATCCGCCGCCTCCGCGCTGTTGTTCAGCACGGCAATCACAATCTGACTTCCGCTCTGCCGTGCATACGCCCAGGTATCTCGCCCGAGCGCCAGCTCTGTCGTTGAGCCCTGTCGCAGCGCTTCTCTCTTCGCTCGCAGCGCCGCCAGCTTCTGCACGTAATTGAAAATCTCGTTCTCTTCCGGACTTCGTCCGCTCGCTTCGAATGCATTGTGCGCATCGCCTTGCCAGCCGCCCGGGAAATCGTGACGGTTATCCGGATCGCCGCCGCCTGTCATCCCGATCTCGTCGCCGTAAAAGATCGACGGCATCCCGCGCATGGTAAACAGCAGCGTAAACGCCAGCTTCATCCCTTCTCGAGTCGCGCCCGGCTCGCTCATAAAGCGCATCACATCGTGGTTGCCCAGAAAGGTCACGAGCAGATTTGAATTCGCGTATAGCCGGTCCTGCGCCAGCACACGCGAAAGCCGTTCCATAGACGCCCCATGCGCAAAAACATCGCGCATGGCGAAATACAAAGGAAAATCGAATACGCTGTCAACGTCGCCTTGAAAGAATGACGGTACGGCAGGCTCGGGATCGAACACTTCGCCCACCGTGCGCAGTCGCGGATACTGCATCTTCAGCGCATGTGACCAGTCGCGCCAGAACGTGCGTGCTACATACGGCAACGTGTCCTGCCGGATGCCGTCGAACCCCGCCTCACCGATCCACCACAGCGCATTCTGCATCTCGTAGCGCGCGACATCCCCATCTTCCTGGTTCATATCCGGCAGCACGTTCATAAACCAGCCATTCAGAACATCGCGCTTCACGCGCTCGGAAGCATGCGGATCGGGCAGACTCCAGATCTGCCACGTTTCGTTCGTATGCTCGCCAGGCGTGCCGTGAAACCAGGTCGCTTTCGGCGCATCCGTCATCCAAGGATGATCCGGCCCCACATGATTCGCTACCTGGTCCTGAATGACTTTCAGTCCAAGCGCATGCGCCGCGTCGACCAGCTTACGCAGCAGCGCCAGGTCTCCAAAATGCTCCTCGACGCCGTAATAGTCCACCGCGCCATAGCCGTGATAATCCGCAATGCCCTCGCCGTTTACGGCTTGTTTCTGATTCAGATGATTCACGTTGTCGTACACCGGAGTGAGCCAGATGGCCGTCACTCCGAGAGATTTCAAATACGGCAGATGATCGATGACGCCCTGAAAATCGCCGCCGTGATAGAAACGCGGCTTCGAACGATCCAGCATGCCGTGCGAAATCGTTGGATCGTCGTTCGACGGATCGCCGTTCGCAAAACGATCCGTCATGATCAGGTAAATCACGTCGTCCGCCGAAAAGCCTTGAAACCGGCCTGTATTCTCGAGCGGCGCTTCCAACCGGAACGGCGCCTTAGCTGCTCCCTCTGCTGTGCGAATTTCCACCGGATAATCGCCCGGCGGCAGACCGCTGTTCACATGCACATCTACCAATAGGTAGCTGCCCTGCGCATTTATTTCGATGTTCTCTGCACGCATACCGCTCGCGGCCTGAACAGTCGCACCATGTAATCCGCTGCCCCGAATCAGAATTCGGATCGGATTGGCAGAGTGACCGGCCCACCAGTTCGGCGGCTCGACTTTGGTCACTTGCGGCGCGCCGCTCGCAACCGTCGCCAGGCTCACAAGAAAATACACAAATGCGCGCATAAGTCCCGTATCAGACTCTAGCGCCCGGCGCCGTTTTCGATTCCGGCCTGTAGCCGGTCGAGGGCATAGCGCATCAGCGCTTCCGTCGCACCCGGTTCTGACACCTGGCCATCGATGGCAAGCATCGCCACACCGTGCACAACTGACCACACGAAGCGCGCCATGAGCAGAATGTCATCGTCGCGTACAACTGCGCTGCGTTGCAGGGCGACAAGCGCGTCCACCAGCGCCTGGAAGGCTCCGTCCGCTTCCGCAGCCAGCTCAAATTCCGCTTCCTTCGGGTCGACGAAGCTGCCGAACATCACACGATAGTGGGCCGGGTTCGCGACCGCGAATCGCATGTAGGCGACACCCATCGCCAGGAAGGCAGGGCCTCCGCAGCCGCCTTTCTTCCATGCCGCGACCAGTTGCTCCCGCAGCATCCGGAATCCTTCCGTGGCCACACCCGCCAGCAAGGCACGCTTGTCGGCGAAGTGACGGTATAGCGCCGTGCGCGAGACGCCCAGCCTCGCTCCGATTTCGCGCAGGGTCAGCCTGTCGACGCCTTCGCTGCCAATGGTAGCGAGCGCCTCGTCTAATAGCGCCCGGCGCAGATTGCCGTGATGGTACGGGCGCCGCGGCTTGCCCATCGCCCGCTTCGATGTAGCCATGCGTCCCAATCTTAGGAAAAATAGTTGACATTGTCAACATGACGCGTTATCGTGATGTTGACGATGACAACATTAAGAGCCCATATGGATTCAACCCCTCACAGTGTTTCCTTTGCCGCAAGCGGCCGGGCGGTCGCTCTGCTCAAGCGCCTTTGGCAAGCCAGTCCGCCCTTAACAACTGTGGGATTGCTGATGTTTTTCGCGGCCGTCCCTTCACTGATCGGCATCTTCTTTGATCCGCGTATCATTACGGGCGCGCCGGCTTGGCTCAAACCGTTCAAGTTCGCGATTTCTACAGCGATTTACAGTCTCACACTGGCGTGGATCTTCCAATGGCTCTCCGATTGGCCGCGCGTGCGTCGCTTTGTAGGCTGGACGACCGCAATCGTATTCGTGCTGGAGGTATCGATCATCGATGTGCAGGCCTGGCGCGGAACAACCAGCCACTTCAACGTGTCGACGCCGCTGAATGCGGTGCTGTTTTTCA
>DATBGM010000117.1:0-7264 GCA_036557945.1 Bryobacteraceae bacterium
TCCACACGCTCGATTGCTGCTGCGGGAAAATCGCCCGAAGCGAGCAGATTATCGGGTCCGAGCACGGTTGGATGGCAGCCGTAATTGATGAGCACGGCTCGCGTCCGGCCTTGTGCATCATCGATCTTGAGAATCCCGATCTCGCGATCGACCGGCTCACCGTTCGGCGAGCGGCGGTTTACCCCGAGTCCTTGAATCGTTCCCGTTCCAACTCCCACGCGCGCAGAAAACCGCGCTTGCCATGCCGCTTCCACAGCCGCCACGATCGCCTCGCCAAGGTGCGCCATGAACTTTGCATCCAGCGATTCGTCGGGATTGAAAAACGTGCTGACCGTAACTGGTCCGGCGTGCGTGTGAGTCGACGCAATGAGAATGGCTGACGGCTTGATGGGGACACGCGCGGCAATCGCCAGCCGGGTCTTCTCGACGAAATCGCTGGCAACCGCAAGTACATCCAGACTGACCAGCGCTACCGCCGTCGAATCGTTTTCTATCACTAACGCGCGCGCGTACAGCTCGTCGTGGATTCCTTCGCACATGCCTTTGCGCGCCGCAAAACCTGCTAAAGGCGCTCCAATTGGCGGCGAGATACTCCGCTTTCCAAAGCCCGCCTTCAAAATCTTCCTCCTTCTCGGGTACACATGCCTAATAGCGCTTGCCTTTCACCGCTTCCGACGTTTTACGGATGAACTCCAGGCAGCTCTCGCCCAAAGCCACCGCCACCGCCACCGCCAGAATATCGATCACGCATAACTGCGCGATCCGCGACGTCAAAACCTCTCCGCCCAAAGGAGTCTCGGGCGACGAAGTCAACAGGATTACGTCGGCCGCTCTTGTCAGGGGCGACGGGCTGAAGTTCGTAATCGCGATCGTAGTCGCTGCCGCCAACCGTGCAGCAGCGAGCGCATCTACCACGTCCTTGGTGCTGCCGGAGTGCGAAATGCCGATGGCCACGTCGCCCGCGCGCAATGAAGTAGCTGCCATCATTTGCAGATGCGCGTCTCCATGACAATCGGCTGTTAAGCCGAGGCGCGCGAGCTTCAGTTTTCCATCCAGTGCGGTAAACGATGAATAACCGGCCCCGTACAAATCGATTTTTCGAGCTCTGGCGAGCGCTTTGGCGGCAACTTCCACCATGCCGAGGTCGAGCGATTTCATCGTATTCTCGACGGCCTTCAAATTCGTTTGAAAAATCTTCTTTGACAACTCGTCAATCGAATCCTCAAAACTGATGTTGCCGTGAATATATTCGACCGGCTGCACGAGGTCTTGCGCCAGCCGCAGCTTGAACTCCTGGTAGCCTTCATACCCGAGGGCGCGGCAAAATCGGATGACAGTCGATTCTCCGACCGCCGCCTGCTGCGCCAGCTCCGATATGGACATCTGAATGACGCGGTCAGGGCCGGCAAGGACAAAATCCGCAATAACGCGCTCCGCAGGCTTCAACGTTTGGATCATGCTCCGCAGACGAATCAGGCAGCCCGCGGTGGAGCGCACCGCCGGGTTGCTTCTTGTCTTGGTGGAGGTCTTCATGCAACAGGGAGATGGTGGAATATTACGCCATAGAAAATTGACTGTCAAGCATGGTCGGGATTCACGTAATCCTACCTGCATAGGTGGTGACGGCGATAAATGCAAATACTAAAACTGGATTTGTAAGGAGATGAGCCCGCGTTTTATCAGCGTGGCGAAGATTTCAAAGGAGATGAGCCCGCGTTTTATCAGCGTGGCGAAGATTCAAGGAGATGAGCCCGCGTTTTATCAGCGCGGCGAAGATCTTAAAGGAGATGAGTTATGGGCATCGGCGCCGGCGATCTGCGCGAAGGTTTATCAGTTGTCCTCCATTCGGTCCAGAGAGGTGTTCCGGATTTTTTCCTGCAAGGACGTTCGGACGGCAGTGTTTTCCCCGCCGAGACGATGACCGGCCCAGGGACACAATGGATGGTGCACGCGACTCCCAACCCAGGTGTCTTTCGTTTTGAATGTGAAGGCGTCGCGCGTTTCCTGGAAGGAAGCGCGTCTGGATGTAAGGTCCAACTGGCGCCAGCCGGCTCGTCGTCCGTGGGGACGAATTGGAATGTACAAGATTTTCCGAATCCGGATCAGGAGGCCGGCGGTGGATTTAGCCACGTCAGCCTGCAATGCCAGTCTCAAGGCGATGGCTGCAAATCGGGTTTTCTTAGTCTCATCGACAAAGAGGGCGGCACGTTCGGGAAACACCGCCTCACTTTCGATATGTGGTCCGTGGGCCTTGCTCCCGAAGACTCACGTCATACAGCCGTACATTGGGAAATCATACTTTTGCCGGTCGCCACGGAGGGCGGATCGACCGATACGGGAACGGGGGGAACGCCGACAAAATCGGTCTGATCCTGGAAATCCGGCGCGATGGGCGGATAAGGGAAGCCGAGATCACGCGAAAGGCCCGGGCCGCTTGTCAGCGAGTTGGCAAGGTCGTGGAAGGCCTCGAGCCGCTCCAGTCGCAGTCGCAAATTATTCCGCTCGCGAGAGCCGTGTCGCGGGCCGCTGCATCATTCTCTCCACCGCGAGCAGGCTCAGCATGAGATGACGCGGATGATGGTAATTTTCTACCCGCTTCGGCGATTTAAGGAACGCGTCGAAGTTGACTTTTCGATCCGATTGATACATCCAGAGCGGTGAGCCATAAGTTTTTAGCGGAAATTTCGCTCGTACATACCCGAACATCTGCTCATAAAGATCCTTTGCCCATGCAGCGCCGGTATGCTCGATCACCAGCAGCGCTCCGATGAGCACCTCCTCCTGCGCCCAAAGCACCTTGTCCAGCGTAAAAACGTTCTGATTCACATCCTTCAAGCCGCGGAAAATACCACCGTATACTCGGTCTGTCGCTACCTCGACATGGCGCTTGAAGCGCGCAGCGGCAAGTTGAAACAACGCCTCGTCTTTGAGCCGCACCGCCTCATCGAGCAGCATCCAGGAAACCTCAATGGCATGCCCCGGATAGACAAGCTGCGCGTACAGATCCGCAGGACGCGACAGGTCGTGATTCACGAGCTCGTTGTTCAGGTCGAACTCCGGATTGTAGTGATGATGCAGCAACGCCTCGCGGCAGCGGGCGCTCAGTTGCTCGAGTTCCGCGTCCGCCTGCTGTTCGAGCATCTGCGTCGCCAGGCGCAGCAATACCATCCAGACGCCCTGAATACGAGCTCCTGCAAAATCCGGCGCGTCCGGCCCTAAGTAGGTGCGGCCGATTCGCGGATTGTAGTCCGGACGGTCGTAGATTCGCACGCATTTTTTTAACAGACGCTTGGCATGCTCAAGTCTGGAGGGCTCTCCGGCGGCGGCCGCATAGGCCGTAAGGCCCTCTGCCACGAATAAGTCCCCGTAAACTTCGGGATCCGGACCGGTAAGCGGCTTTCCTTCGCGCGTGAATGCTTTTGCCCACAGCGCATCGCCGGCCGGTTCGTTTTTCAAAATGAACTCGAGCGACCGGCGTGCAATTTCGAGAAATTTCGGTTCGGGCGCGATGTGTTTGTACAAAAATGAGTACACCCAGATGCCGCGGCCCTCGTACCAGGTGTACTTCTTCTCATCGCTCCGTGAACCGTCGTAACCGGTATCGCACAGGAAGCCGCCATATTGGCGGTCGATCACGTGTCTGTCCATAAACGGCAGAAAATCGTCGAACAGGTCCCTCCGGAGCTGCTCTCGCAACTGCTTTAAAGTGAGGCCGGCCAGTGTTTCAGCCATGCGGACGGTGTCCTTCTCTGCAGTCAGAACTGTGCTTGCGATCATCGGCCCCGCTATAAAATCGCGTCGTTTCATTCCTCCCGTCCGTCTCTTTCGCGCTCGCGCAGACACATTTTTGGAATTTTACGTCATGCCGGAACTAATCCGCTAACTCCCCCTTCGACTTTTCTTCTGAAAACCCAAATTTCCAATGTGCGCCGGTCCGCGGATGCTCTGCCGCTAATTCGCCGCAATGAATGTTCGATCCGCGGGGACCTGCTATACCTAAACTTCATGCCATTCGAAAAAGAGGTGGAACTCGCCAAACTCGTCGCGCAGGAAGCAGGGGCGCTCGCGCTTGATTATGCTCGCCGCGGCGTGACTGCCGAAAGCAAATCCGATGAATCTCCGGTAACTGCAGCCGATCGCGCCTGCGAAAAGCTGATCGTCGAGACCATCGCCCGCGAGTTTCCCGAGGATGGTGTTCTCGGCGAAGAAGGCGCGAATCGCGCCAGCCGGAACGGCCGCAAGTGGATTATCGATCCGATCGACGGCACGCGCGATTTCGTCCGCGGCATCCCGGTCTGGGCCGTCTTGATCGGTCTCGAAGTCGACGGCAAAGTCGTCGCAGGCGCGGCGCACTGTCCTGGTCAGAATGCGCTGCTCTGGGCTGCGCGCGGCGATGGCGCCTGGGCGAACGGCACGCGCATTCGGGTCTCGAATATCAGCGAGCCGCACGCAGCCGTGCTTTCTTTCAATGGTTTCAATAAAGTTGGCGTTGAGGCTTTCGCTGCGCGCCTGCTTCCGTGGGTCCGATCCTTTTGGGCCGTGCGGGGTCTGGGCGGTGCCGTGGACGCGATGCTGGTGGCGCAGGGCAAGGCCGATGTCTGGATTGAGCCGAATGCCTCTCCCTGGGATTTTGCCGCGCTGAAGATCCTGATTGAAGAAGCCGGCGGCATTTTCCGCAGCCATTCCGGCGAAGACACTATCTATGCCGGCAACGCCTATGCGTGCACCCCGGCGCTCGAACCATTCATCCAACAATTACTGCAACCATGAACGGCTATGAAGCCCTGCACAACGCGGCAGCTTCTATCGACTTATCCGATCGCGGCAAAATCCGCGTAACCGGCGACGACCGCGCCCGCCTGCTGCATGCCCTGTGCACCAACGATGTGCAGAATCTCGCTCCCGGTCGCGGTCTCTATGCTTTCTTTCTCAACGAGAAAGGCCGTATACTCGCCGATTCTCTCGTCTACAACCTGGGCGAATGCATCTGGCTCGATACTGAGCCCGAAGTGAAAGACAAGCTGCTCGAGCACCTGGACCGGTACATCATCGCCGACGATGTGAGCCTCACCGACGAAACCGATTCTTTCGCTTGCCTGGCAATCGAGGGTCCGCAGAGCCTTTCACAAAATCGTTTCCCTCTTCCTGCTCACGAATTTGCAACCGAACCGTTCGATGGCGGCTTCACGGCCCGCGTAAGTTCGACTGGCGCAACGGGTTTTCGCGTTTTTGTTCCTGTGACCGCAAAGGATCGTCTGGAACATACCGGTTTTCCCCGCGCGACTGCCGAAGAAGCTCGCATCGTGCGGCTGGAGAACGGCATTCCTCGCTACGGGGAAGATATCTCGGACAAATACCTTTTGCAGGAAACACAGATTTTTCACGCCGTGCATCTGAATAAGGGCTGTTATCTCGGCCAGGAGATTGTCGAGCGCGTGCGCTCGCGCGGCCAGGTTCACCGCCTGCTCGTGCCTGTCGAAATTGAAGGAACGAAGCCACCGGAAGCCGGAACGAAGTTGTTTCTCAACGACTTGGAAGCGGGTGAAGTAACCTCCGCTGCCTATTCGAGTTCGTTCGGCAAAATTGTGGGGCTTGTTTACATGCGCCGTGAAGCGCTTGAGTCCGGAACTCCGCTCAAAGCGGGAGGCGGCGAAGTTCGCATCCGCAAACTAATCCTCGCCCAGTAAGCGTCCCCAGGGCTCGAGCGATTCCACGTTGTCGCAAACACCTTTGATGGCCGCTGTGATGGGAATTGCCAGAACCAGCCCGATCGCACCCCACAACAAGCCCCAAAACATCATCGCGATCGTTACCACCAGCGGATTCAGCCGCACGCGTCGTCCGACGATCTTGGCATAGAGAAAATTCATACACACCAGGTGCAGCGCGGCCGCGACCGCGAGCGCGATCAGAACGATTTTGAAGCGATTCGGCACGGCCACTCCCGCCAGCAGCGGTGGAATCAGGCTAAGCGGCAGCCCCACATACGGCACGAGACTGAAGAACCCGCTCAGAAGCCCGATCAGCGGCCAGTACGGCAAGCCCAGCAGGAAGAACGCAAGCGCACTCACCGAGCTCAAAAATACCCAGAGAAGAAAATTGCCAATCACGAACGCACGCGTCGATTCGCCGATCCCGGACCAGGTCTTGCCCACGATGTACCGGTTCTCGCCTGCAAACAGCAGCAGAAAGCGCCGGTTGATGTGATCGCGCCAGCTCAGCATGAAATACACCAGGAAGGGAATGAACGAGGCCATCAGCGCCGGCTCCATATACCGTGCAGCGTAACCATAAGCCACCGCCAGCACCGGCCGCGGATCGGTGTGAACGCGCACTTCCTGGATCGGCGGCGGCACATTGGAAACCGGAGCTGTGCCGCTGCGCCGTCTGCGCGCTTTCTGCGCCTCCTGTGGCTTTTGCTGAATCTCCTGCTGTTGCTGCAAAAGGTTTTTCGGCAGCAGCTCCAGCGTCTTCCTTTCGATGTCGCTCACGCGCGTGTTGACCGCATCCACCAGTTCGCCGACGCGCACGCTGTAGGTAGGCAGATCTTCCTTGATCGTCGCCACCTGGCCCCAGGCCACTGCACCCAGAAGATAAACGCCAAGCAGCGCGATTCCGATCACAATCGCAGTTGCGACCGGGCGCGGCAGCCGCAGCTTCATCACCAGCAGCACTGCCGGGTCGAGAATGAAGGCGAACACTGCGGAAATAATAAGCGTAATGAAAAAATCGCGGCCAAAATAGAGCAGCGCGATCAGCGCTGCGGCAGCAATCAGCGTCCTTCCTATTCCGAACGACTTTTGCGCGAGTGAGGGGGAATCGAGAATCGCCAAGGGAAAGAGTTACGGCCCCTGTCACCAGTTACTCTAACATGCCGTTACATTTATAATCCAAGCTTGACGGGTCCAGGGAAGGTCGGTGCAGAAGGACGTATTCTGGCGCTCGATGTCGGTAAAAAGCGCATCGGGCTGGCCGTGAGCGACGAGCTGCGGATTACCGCGCAAGGCCTTGCAACATTCGAGCGCGCTCGCATCCGGGACGATCTGCGGCGACTGAAGGAGATCACCGGCGAATTGAGCGTTGCTCTGCTGCTGGTCGGCCGGCCGCTGCATTTGAGCGGAGCCGAAAGCCGCCAGAGTGAATACACGACGGAGTTCGCAACGCGCCTAAGCGAATATACAGGTGTGCCTGTCACGTATTGGGATGAACGCCTCACGTCAGTAGAAGCGGAGCGCATTCTGAAACAGGCGGGCGCCGGCCTGGA
>DATBGM010000118.1:0-29406 GCA_036557945.1 Bryobacteraceae bacterium
GTATGCGAGACCGTAACAATCAGACCCAGCAGCAACGCGTGCCTTGCTGTTCCTCTGGATCCGACCAGATACGCCGCGACGATGGTCTTTCCGTGTCCCGGCTCCAACGCATGAAGGGCTCCGAGTCCGGCAGCGATGAGGGCGGCGAGGAAAAGCATGCCGAATCCCACACGCTCGGTATGCATCAACTCCGTGAAGGCGCTGCGCGGCGTACTTTGCCGGTTTGGAGCCAGTGCGGGCGCAGGCGCTGGCGGCCGCGGTGCAGGTAGTCGGCCGCTCAAAGTGCCAGGCTGTGTGGAAAATGTAATTCGCGCTTCGAGATCTTGCGGCGGGCTGTTTAGCATGCTGGTCGGATAATTGCCAAGCGCCGCGCTGCGATCCCGGGCCGGAACCGTGCTGCTGCTCAGCAGGATGCTGTTCCCCGCTAACGCGATCACCTCTTTCCAACCAGCGCGCCCTGGAAAATTATTGTCCCGATAAAACAACACGCAGGGTTCACGACCGCACTGGTCCTGAGCGACCGCCCGATAGGTGAACGCAAACTTTGCGGTCGGCAAATTTGCAGCGCCTGGCGGAAAGATCGCGCTGTGCGAGATGATTTGCAACGGCTGTCGCCGGCCGTTTAGCGTGAGCTCCAATTCGCGCCCGAAGGTCGAGCCACGAGCGATGAGATATGCATTCAGATGAGGATCTCCCGCGCTGGCTTTCATTCCACTCTGCTGCATTTCCTGAAACGTCGGTATCTCGGCCATATCGATGAGATATTTCAACTCGACGTAGCCGCGCTCAACCTGGATCTTCGTGTAATGACTGATACTGAAATTTCCCATCGGGTGCCCAAATGCGCTGATCGCAAGGACAACCGTCATGAAAGCTGCGATTCGGGCAATCATTCCTTAGATCCTGCAATTCAATACGAGTCAGCCTGAAAACGGGATTTAGCACCCAAAAGATTTTGTGATGGGAAGTACTAGGACTTTCCGCCGCATTTTCCTCGCGCGATTTCGACAAAAACCACATCCATCGGCTTACCTGTTGCCGTACATTCACTTAACTAGCCAAAGCTTCGTCATTGATAGCGCGGAGTGTGGCTGAAGGAGGCATATGAAAGTAACTCTGCTGTTTAGTTCCATCCTGATTGCAGGCACCGCTTTCGGCAGTTCCTGCGTCACACAAAGCTTGCAAGACTACCTTAACCTGGGTTCGGCAGGATGTGATATCGGCGTTGTTTCACTGTCCGGCTTCGCACTTGCCCCTGGGCAAAATGGAGCTACGCCCATCAATCCCTTGCAGGTGATAGTCACCCCTGGTGGTCCGCCGTTCGCGCCAACACTGGCGTTTGGGCTTTCGACGACAGCCACTGCGCCCACTTTTCTCGAATCGTTCTTCCGCTTTCACGCTACGGGACCGGGGCTTGTCGGCAACATGCTCTCGCTGAACTCTGCCAGTGCTTCCGGCGATGGAGTAAATACTGCGGTCGAGGACATCTGCCCCGGCGCTTCATTCACTGGGAACTCGCCGCTCGGTTGTCCGGGCTCCTCGTCGCTCGTTACATTCGCTGACGCATCGTCTTCACAGTTGACGGATTTCGCGAGCTTCCCGGCCACCAGCTTCTTTGACATTTTTGTTGACCTTTCGGTGGATGGCGGATTAGCCGGCTCGGCAACCTTTGGCTCGGCCGCTGTTCAGCTCACGGCTACTCCGGAACCAGCAGCGGTGCTGCTCACTCTGGCCGGGTTTGTCATGTTCGCAGTAAGCGGCCGCCGCCTGAAAAAGCCAACCAACTAACTTGACATTCGCGAACAGAAATCCGATTCTGTCCGCGTCTCGTACTTATAAGCGTTCGATTAAGCAAGTTACCTAAGGAGGTTTACAAGTGTTCCACCGATTTGCAATTGCGATCGCTGCGGCGACGCTGCTGGCGCCGCCGTTCTTTGCCGCCAGCCATCGTAACGGTCCCCTGTTGCTTGAAGATCAGACGGCCAATCTGAATGACTTCTATATCTTTCGAAGTTACGAGTCAGGCCGTTCCGACCGTCTCGTCATGAGCATGAGCGCGCAGGGATTTCAAAACCCGGACAATGGACCGAGTTACTACAAGTTTTCCGACAGCGTCCTGTATCGGTTCAATATCAATAACTCGCGCGGCCTGGATGGCAATCCGGACTTTGTTATCGATGTCCAGTTCAAAACTACGCTACGTCCCAACAATACGTTTCTGTCGTATCTCGGCGTCATCAACTCGATCGATAGCGGCGGGATCCTGTTGTATCAAACCTACTCGGTTACTGTCACAAATCTTAGGACGGGGGTGACACATACCTTTAATACGGATCGGAACGGGCATGCTCTATCGGTAGCACCGCCCAATCTCGGTCCGAAATCAACGCCCAATTATGAAGCCAAACTGGGCGCGCCAAGCGTCTTTGTACTTTCGAACGGAATGCGCGTTTTTGCAGGACCGCGCGACGATGCGTTCTATTTTGACTCGGCCGGTGTTTTTGACTTTCTCAACTTCCGGCCGCCGGCTCCCGTTTTGACCGGTTCAGCGGATACCGCTCCGGGCCAGCCGTATCCTGCGGCTCATGACGGCTTCGCCGGATACAATATCAGCCTCATTGCGGTCGAGCTGCCGATCACGATGGCTACGGCGAATGGCAAGGTACCCGTGAATCCTAAGGACCCCAACGCGAAAATCGGCGCTTGGGCGGCCACCTACCGCAGATTCGTCACAGTTCGCCCAAGTCCGCGCGACCCGGTAAACTCCGGCCATTGGGCGCAAGTTGACCGCGTGGGCAACCCTCTTACAGTCGAAGCGTTGATCCCACTTCCTTTAAAGGATTTCTGGAATCGAAGCAAGCCCGCCGACGACGCACAGTTTTCGAGCTTCATCGGCGATCCCTTTTTTGCGTCTGGAATTCTGGCGGGCGTCTTTGGCCTGAATGTGCCGGCTCCGCCGCGCAACGACGTTCTCGGAGTATTTGTGCCTGATATTACGCGCATCGACCTCACGATCCCGCCGACGGCAGCTAATAAGCAGAACCGGCTCGGGCCGCTCGCCGGCGATAACGCCGGCTGGCCGTTCGGAGGCCGCCGCATCGGTGATGATGTGGTGGATATCGGCTTCCGAGCGCTTGCCGGCGTGCTCGTGCCCGGCTTCAATATGTCTCCCAATAACGCTTTAGGGGATGGCGTCAACTCGAATGACATTCCGTATCTAACGCGGTTTCCGTTCCATGCCCCGCCGCATGCCGGCTTCAATCACAGCGGTATCGGAGGAACGAACGGCCGAGGGATGCCGACCGGATTATAACTTCGTCTGTCACCCGGACGGAGCAGAGGAGTTCCCGCCGCTGCTCCGTCCGGACAGAAAGAGAGCCCATGAAAATCTATTGGATTCTTCTGGCGATTCCAGTGCTCGGACAATCCGGTGCTGCGGATCGCGCCGCGAACGCTCTAAGAGACCGGACCATTACGGCTCAGCTCATGAACCTCAACACGGATGAACGCATTCAAAGCTATCAGAAGCTCGTTCAAGTTCAACTCGGGGAACCGCACTATTTAAATTTGCTTGCGGCAGCGTACATTCAGAAGGTTCGCGAGACGACCGATTTCAGTTATCTGGATCGCGCAGCGAAAATCCTGCAAGGCGTTCTTGCCAAAAGCAGAGACAACTACGAAGCTCTTCGTCTGAATACAGAGATCGAGCTCGAGCGGCACGATTTTAAGGCCGCGGCTGAATCCTCACGCCGCCTGACGAAGAGCGCCCCCAACGATGCCTGGAACTGGGGAACGCTTGGCGATGCGCTTATCGAAAGAGGCGAGTACGACGCGGCCGCCGATGCGTATCAGCGTATGGTCGACATCAGACCTGATCTTTCCAGCTACAACCGCGCTGCCTATTTTCATTTTCTGTATGGAGACATGAACGGCGCCATCGAGATCATGAAGCAGGCCATTGCCGCAGGAAGTCCAGCGCGGGAAAACGTCGCCTGGTGCGAAGTTGAGCTCGGACACCTTTATTTAAAATCCGGCCGTTTGGATGACGCCGATCACGCCTACTCGGCAGCACTGAAATCGTTCAGCAACTATCATCCTGCGCTCGCCGGATTGGGACACGTCGCAAAATTACGCGGCAGAACGCAAGAGGCGATTGTACTCTACAAGAGCGCACAGGCAAAAACGCCGCTGCCTGATTATGCAGCGGCGCTCCATGATCTGTATCTCGCCACCGGCAACAAAACACAGGCGCAAAAACAACTAGAGCTGGTTGATGTGATCGATCGCTTGGGTCAAGCAGCAAAGGAGCGTGTGAATCGCAACCTTGCGATGATTTACGCCGATCATGATTACCGCACCGAGCGCGCACTGGAACTCGCTAGAGCGGAGTTAGAAGTTCGAAAAGACATTTACACCTGGGATGCACTGGCCTGGAGTCTCTTGAAGAACGGTAGAGCGTCAGAAGCCGAAGGAGCGATAAAAAAAGCTCTCGCGCTTGGCACGCCGGAGCCGATGTTTTATGTGCATGCTGCGAAGATTGCGGACGCACTCGGCCGCGGAAAGCAGGCCGAGCAGCAACGTAAACGTGCCCTGGCGTTCAATCCGTCATTCAAGGAGAACGCGCTATGAGGACGATCCTGTTTCTGCTTCCTCTTACACTCCTGGCCGCCGATAATCTGACGGAACGAATGCAGGACCATTCGCTAAATGAAACACAGCGGAACGATGCCTGTTATGCGCTTCGCGGTGCAAAGGAAGTCGAGGTCCTCACCGCGATGCGCCGTGCACTTGCCGATCCTCAAGTGCGAGCTTGCGCTGCTACCAATCTGCGCGCGGCGGAGGCCTTAGACTTATTTCGCGACGCGCTGAAGGATAGCGAGCCCGAAGTGCGAGCTATTGCAGCGCGCGAACTCGGCAGTTTCGGCAAAGCAGAAGATCTTCTTACGCTCTCTGCCGCTACACGTGATTCCGAATTGCTGGTCGCCACAAACGCTGTTTACGGAATCGCGTTGTGTCCCGGCAAGCAGCCTGTCCCCTATCTTTTGGAGGCTGCGCGCCGCGGCGGGATTGCCGGCGAACAAGCGCTGCATCTCCTCGTTGAGCGGCGCGCGCCGGAATCGCTTCCCGTCGCACGAGCATTGTTATCGAGCCAGGCAATTTCCGACCGTTTGGCCGCGATCTCCGTCATAGGGGAGATGGGCGACCGGTCCGATTTGCCGGCATTGCGCCAGATCCGGGCAAAAGAGACAGGCGAACTCTCGAATACTAGTCGGGGATTCGGGCTGATGCCGTCGTTCAGCCTGTCGCGCGCTGCGAGAACGGCCATTGCTAACATCGACGGCCGCCATCCAATTCATTATGTTAGTCATTAGACTGCCGAGTTTCTAATATGCGATCTGAAACAGCAGCGTCGCATCGATCGCGCTGGTTCTGGGCAGGGGGCTCGCAATGTTGTCGCCAGTAAGGGTTTCCTACGGTTCTCGTCCGTTTCTGATGATCGCGGTATTCGTGTGAACGCTTCAATTTCTGGCCAGCCCGTTGAACAGATTGAACCGCTTCCACACGGCCGGCATGCCAAATATCTGATGCATTCTGCCTACGATAGGCAACATGCCCGTTAGCAGATTCTGTCCTTCTGTTATTCCGGCGACCACGCTGCTGTTACTTGCTTCATCCGGTATGTCGGCTCAGGAGCGCGGCTCGATTTCGGGAACGATCACTAATCGCAGCGGCGCAGGTGTGCCCGGCATGGACCTCTTGATCACGCACAAGCGTATGAATGTCAGCCGGACCGCGGCCACCAACGCTGCGGGCTTCTACACGGTTGGCGAGCTCATTACGGATCGCTACACGATCAGCGCCGAAGCGAAGGGATTCAAACGAGCGGAACAAGCCGCCCTTTACGCTCGATGCCGCGCGCGGCTCGCATCGACCTACAACTGCAGATTGGTAACGTGACCGAATCTGTTTCCGTCGAGGCAGCCCCGCCGCTAGCTTCTGATGGACACTTGGATATGCTCATCGACGTTCATAGTCATTACTTTCGCGATCCGGATCATTTCTCTCCGGAGTTCGTAGCGCAAGCCAAGCGTGGTCGCGAGATCGACCTCACGGTTCGCTGGCCTGAATACGCCGCAAGTGCATCGTGCGCCGCGAAGACGATCGTTTTCGGAGGTAAGGCGCGCCTCTCCGGGCTTTGGGTACCTGATCACGAAGTAGCCGAATATGTGAAAAGCGCTCCCGAGCGCCTGATCGGTTTTTTGTCGCTCGATCCTACGCAACCCGGCTGGCAAGACGAGCTGGAAGAAGGGCGCGCTCACCTGGATATGAAAGGGATCAAGCTGATGCCGATGTACGCGGGTTTTGCTCCGAATGGCAGCGAGCTTGACTATCTATGGGCCTACGCGAGCAAGCATGGTTTGCCGGTTCTTTGCCACACGGGGACAACTTTCGTGCGGCAGGCGCCGCTGAAATACACACTGCCGGTCTTGATAGACGAGGTCGCCGTTCGTTTTCCGGACGTGAAAATCATCATGGCTCATCTTTCCCATCCATACGAAGGGGAATGTGTGGCCACAATCCGCAAACATCCTAACGTTTACGCCGATTGTTCGGCCCTCTACTACCGTCCCTTTCAGCTTTATCACTCACTGATGCTGTTGCAGGAATACGGCGTCTGGCACAAACTTCTCTTCGGAAGCGATTATCCTTTTACGACCGTCGATGCCAGTTTGACGGGGATGCGCAATTTGAATCGAATGTTGGACGGCACGGCGCTTCCGAGGCTCGATATGGGCGCCATGGAGCAAATGTTCGAACGAAGCTCGCTCGAACTGCTCGGCATCGCTGCCGATAGTTAGTAGCTGGCCGAGATTTCATACCGCCGCTCGACTGGTTTTTCAATTCGAATCCATTCTTTGTTTCGATCGAAATCGCGCCAGGATTCCCCGTTCACCGAAACACTTCGAATGCTTTTCTGCTCGGGATGCCGCAAACGGACAAGCAGTACGTCCGGGCGATGTTGCGGCTCTAATTCAACGCTCGCCGCGATCGAGCCCGCGGCGCTGTGGCTCTGGATGTGAAAACTGACTTCGCCGAAGTACGTCGGTGCGCGGGATACGTCAATATTCTGGCCGGCAGCGAGCCATTTGCGAGGCGCGGCCTGTCCGATTAACAATGTGTGGTCATCCGTCTCGCGAATCAGCAGGTTGCGAAACAACTCGAACCAGGAGCCATCCGTGCTGGGCGGCCCAAAATACTGACCGTGCATCCAGCGATGCTCGACGGGCTCAAAGACCGTGTGGCTGAAGGCGCAGGCGAGCTGGCTATAGAACGTTCGGATCGCGGCTTTCGCGTCGTCGCGATAAAGATACGCCATCCCCTGCGGTCGATACACAGGCTCGTTCGCCATTCCCCAGCCGTGCAAAAACAGATTGTCCTCATGATCGTTCAGCAGCGAATCCGCGAGTTGCCCGTCGGCCGGCAGCGCCTTCAGGCGCAGCAGATGCAGCGGTCCGGTGTCGACATCAGTCGGATACCAGATCTCCATCAGCCGTCGCGGCGTGCGGGCATCGGAGGGAACAAACGGCTGCCATGTATGATCGCGAAGCTCAACGAGCGGCGCATTGGCCGATGCCTCGTTAAAGCCTTCGCGGACGGCTGCGCGTACGTTAGCCGCTTCCTGCAGCACTGCCGGTGCGCGCGCGTCGTCAATCTCGGATAACGCTTCGCCGAATCGTTCCAGCCCCGCGTAAAGGTACGCCTGATTGATGGCCCAGATACCTGCTCCCGTGCCATCATTGAGCGGACCTTCGATCAAGCCGGTGAAATCGCCGCCCTCCCGAGCGCGTTTCAACTCCGCCCGGCACCAGGAAACCGCCTTGAGCGCATACGGAAGCAGAAGCTCGAAACCTTTCCGGTCATGAGAGAGCAAATAATATTGGCCCGATGCGTAGAGCAGCGCGGGAGTGTACATCGTCCAGTTCGCAAACCCACTCACATGCCCATCTGCATCCTGATTCAATCGAAACGCCTGCAAAAGCTCCTCTAACGCAACAGAGAAATACCCGCGCAATTCATACAGCATGTAATCGACGTAAATGGAGTGGACGCCTGGCCACGGAATACCGGTCTGATCGTATGCAAAATTGGAGTACGGCAGATCAATGATAGGCGCACCGCCTTCCGGCGCATCGTGCCGGCGCGGCAGCCGAAGCGCGTGCCACAACGATGCCCGATACAAGTCGTTGACTGCTTTCTCGGGCACACGGAATTGAGCGCCGCGGCTCAGCCAGCCGTTCCAGAACCGCCGGGTCTCCGCCCTCGCCCGCTCGTAGTCGAGTTTCACGAACGTGTCGGTTTCATCTTCATCCACGATGGGCGAGGGAAGCTTAACTACGAATTCTTTCGATTGCCGGGGTGCGATCGCCTCCGAAATTGCTATATCGAAACGTATGCTGCGCGCAATGCGCTTATCTTCATTGCCGTAATCGAGCGTTTCATGCCACTCCGGCGCCGTGTCCGCGCCCTGCAGGCCGAGGAGAACTCGTTTTCTCGATCTCTCGAGAAACAGCATCTGGCCGTGCGCTGATGCTGACTCGATATGCGGTCCCGTTTGCACCGGCAGAACGCGGCTGTGTGTCATGGCGACCGGCACAACGCGTTCTTTGTCTCCGAGATTTGTGATGCGTACCTTCTGAAGCAGGACGAGCGAGATCTCGCCTTTGCGTCCGGAGGGCGGCCCATTGAGCGGATATGCAAACTGCTCGACTTCATAGCGCACGCCGTCATCTTCGAGCGTCGTTGTCACAATCGGCAGTCCATCGTCGAGCCGCTGCGATTTCCAAGTTTTTATAATTCCCTGCGTGAGGTCGCCAAATCCGAACCAAAATCGAAAGTGATCCGGATTGCCGTAATCGTTCCAGACGCCTGAGCCCCGATCGATACCGAATTTCGGAATGGCACTGTCCCAGGAGAGGCAAACGATGTGGCCGGGCGCGACCTGGTGGGGATGAACATAGGCGGGACTGCCCATGTCGCTCCACTTTGCTACATACTCGTCGTAACTCGCTTCGGGTTCCCTCTCCACGCGCGATAGGATGCGATCGCCGTTATGCGGGGCGATTTCCTTTTGGTACTCAGCGAAGCCAACCGGGTTTTTGTCGAGCGTGATGAAGGTGTCGTACGCGGGTATCCAGAGAGCCTTCTCGCGCGCAAGTTGGGCCGCTGTAAAGGCAAAACCGGAAGGCTTCTCCTGGCCGAAAAGTATTTTGACGGCCGCGCTTTCCGAGTCGCGCGCATCCCGGGACAGCCGCCTGCCCGTATCCGCATCGCTGTGGTTCACCAGATCGGCCCACATCACATGCATGGGCCGGCCGGCTTGCTGGACATCGTTTGGATAATCCAGCAGGAAGGTGGCCGTCGCGACGGTCCCCGCACCCGCATTACCCGTCCAGGCATCCTGGTGAATCGCCCCGCCCGGTTCACTGCGAAGCTGGGAAAGTTTAGAAGATGGTGACACCGGCAGTAGCCGGATGTAGAACGGATTGGCGTGTGGCGCACGATGCCCGACTGAGATGCGAATATTTAACTGCGCGCCCGTAATTGCCACAGACATCAGGAAACTGTAGCTCACCGCTCGCGCGAGGCATCGCAACCGCATTGCCAGTATTCTATTGCGCGCCATACGCGCTACGGTATGCCAGCATCGGAACAGCGGCTGTAATGGTTCAATATGCTGCACACTCTCTCAAAACTGGATTGCAGCGGGCGCGCAAGGGAATTAGGATCAGTGCAAGGTTCTTCGCAAAACGGTGGTTAAAATGAGACTCGCCCGCGGCATTTCTTTTCTTCTCTTCTCGCTCGCTTCTTTCGCGTGGGGTGATCCTACGGCGACCATTCTGGGTAGAGTCACCGATCCCAGCGGTTCTTCCATCGCGGGGGCGCAAATAGTCGTTCACAACAACGCGACCGGAATCGAGAGATCGACCGTTAGCACGGCCACGGGCGATTTCGCCGTGACCCTTCTTCCCATCAGCGGCGTCTACACACTGAGCGTGAGTAGCCAGGGTTTCGAAACACAGCGAATTTCGGGAATACAGTTGCAAGTCGACCAGGACGCCCGGTTCGATGTTTCGCTAAAGATCGGTAGCATATCGCAAACCGTGACCGCACAGGCCGAAGCTCCCGTAGTTAACACCGATTCGGGATCGATCGGCCAGGTGATCGAGAACAGGACGATTTTAGAACTCCCTCTAAACGGCAGAAATTTTGCGCAACTGGCGACCTTGACGGCCTCGGCCGTAGTGGGACCGCCGAACGGCTCTCCGACGGGTTTTACGACGATTGCCGTAAGCGGAGGGCATGCCGGAAAAACAGAGTTTCTGCTTGACGGCATCACCAACCAGGAGCAGTTATTCGACGGCATTCAGTTCACGCCATCGGTAGATGCGATTCAGGAGTTCAAAGTTCAGGCGAATTCATTCTCCGCGGAATACGGGCGCGGGGCCGCTGTGATCAATGGAACCATCAAAGCCGGGACCAACGAATTTCACGGCGATATTTATGAATTTCTGCGCAACAGCTACCTGGACGCGAAGAATTTCTTTAACACAGGCGACAAAGCCAAGCTGGAGCAAAATCAGTTCGGTGCTACCCTCGGCGGTCCGATCAAGCGCAACAAGACGTTTTTCTTTCTGAACTACGAAGGCACCCGAACCAGCCGGGGAAATAGTTCCAACACCGTTGTGCCAACCGCCGCACAGCGCACAGGAGACTTCTCGGAACTCCTCGTTTCCGGTGAGCAGCTTAACAATCCGACAACCGGCCAGCCCCTTCCCAATAACCGGATCGCCACCTCTCTGATTGACCCGGCAACTGCCTTTTTCCTGAAGTTCATACCGGATGCAAACACGGCGCAAGGAACCTTCTATTACAACGCGCCATTTACGTCCAATGCCGACCAGGGTAACGTTCGCGTGGACCATCGCTTCAGCGAAGCCGATTCTCTCTTCGCGCGATATTCGATCAATAACATCGACCAGTACAACCCCGGCTCTTTCCCGGAAGTCGGCGGCAGAGGCATCAGCCTTCGTACGCAAAATGCCGTGCTGGACGAGGCGCATATCTTCAGCCCGACTCTGATTAATGATCTGCGCCTGGGATATGCCCGCATGTACCGCACTGATACGCCGCAAGGTCTGGGAACCAACTATACCGTTCAATCGGGCCTGAACGGCTTTCAGGAAACGACGGCCAATTTCCCCGGCTTTCCGACGCTCAACATCACCGGTTACGGTTCTATTTACGGAAACGACTACTCCCCGTTGACGAATCCGACAAATACATACGAGATCATCGATTCGGCGACGTGGATTCACGGCGCGCATTCGATCCGCTTCGGAATGGATCTGCGCGAGTCGAGAATGTTCTCCACCAATGCCGCGCATTCACGCGGAAATTTTTCCTTCGACGGCGGTTACACCGGCGATGGATTCGCCGACTTTCTGACCGGCTATCCTTCTTCCGGCAGCAGAGATTTTCCCCGCAATCTGTTTGGTGAGACCATCGACAACTATCACTTCTATGTCCAGGACGATTACAAGCTCAGCCGCCGTCTGACTTTGAACCTCGGACTGCGATACGAGTTCAATCCGCAGCCGGCTTATTTCCAGAATCAGAGTTCCTGGTTCGATCCGGCCACCGGCAAAATTGCAGTTTCTCTTTACCACGGAGCGCCGAATCTGACTACACAGCAAGTCGCCAAGTACGCCTATCCACAGTTCCAGAACTATTTCGTGACCCCGCAGCAGGCCGGCGTGCCGAATGGATTGCTTTTCAATCAGCACAACAACTGGGCGCCGCGTATCGGCTTCGCATTCCGGCCATCGGAGGACAACAAGACCGTCATTCGTGGCGGCGCCGGCATTTTCTATCTTCTCCAGTCCGGCAACAACACCGTTTCGCAACCGATTCTGAATTTGCCGTTTATTGTCGACGAATCTATATCGCAGCCGGTCGTCAACGGCCTGCCAACCACTCGGGCGGAAAATCTCTTCCAGCCCTTCAGTACGAACTCCTCTTTCAATACGCCTTACTTAGCCACCTTCGATCCGCATAATCGCGTGCCCTACCTTGCGGAGTGGAATTTTGCGGTTCAACGCGAATTGATCCCGAACATGGCTCTGGAGGTCGCCTATGTGGGCAGCAAGGGTACGCACCTGGAGTTGTTCTATCCGTTCAACGTACCCACGATCGATCCCAACGACCAGCGGCCTTACCAACAAAGATTGCCGTTCCCTGCGTTCTCCTCCGGCAGCTTTCTGGCGAATGCAAACAACAGCACGTATCACAGTCTGCAGATAACTCTCGAGAAGCGGTACGCAAATGGGTTGTCGTTCCTCGCCTCGTATACATGGCAGAAGTCGCTCGACGGAACCAGCAACGACCAGAACGGCGACGGCGCCGACAATCCGTTTGACTTACACACGATGAAAGGGCCATCTAACATCGATATCGAGCATAGATTCGTTTTCAGTTACGGGTATGCCTTGCCGTTCGGGCGCGGCAAGACGTTCGGAACGAACATGCCGCGCCTTTTGGATGCATTCATCGGCGGGTGGCAGCTTGCGGGCATCACGACCTTTCAAACCGGTCTCCCTTTTACTCCGCAACTGGGACAGAGCGATCCGGCCAATGTAAATTACGCCTACGCCCGCCGACCCGACGTGATCGGCTCGGGCACTTTGCGCAGTCCATCCATTGACCGCTGGTTCAATACCAATGACTTCGCCGTTCCGCAGCCGTACACGATCGGCAATGCCGGACGCAACATCCTGCGCGGACCGAAATTTCAGAACTGGGACATGTCGCTGCTAAAGAACTTCAGCTTCACCGAACGGCGCTACTTGCAGTTCCGAGCCGAATTTTTCAACATCTTCAATCATCCGAATTTCGGATTGCCTAATTCGAACATTGAAGACCAGATTCATGGCGGCCAGATCACTGATGCCTTTGATCCGCGCATCATGCAATTTGCTCTCAAGCTGTACTTTTAATGGATGAAGATCACCGCGGTTGAACTGTTCGTTCTCCGTTCGCCGGGTCTCTACCGGAATCCGGAAGGCGCGGAAGAACCGCCTGGCCCGACCCATCTGGGCATTGTAAAGGTTTCAACCGATGCCGGTATCAGCGGGTTCTCCGATATTGAAACGGCGCCGACCGTCGCCAAGGCTGTAATCGAAGCTCCGCAGTGGAGCGAAGCGGGTATGGAATGCTTCGATGGCCTCGCATCTCTGCTCGTCGGCGAGAATCCGCTCGAAACCGAGCGGCTCTGGTACAAAATGTATCGCGGCAGCATCTATTACGGCCGGCGCGGCGTAACTCTGCAGGCAATTTCGGCCATCGATATCGCGCTCTGGGACATCGCCGGCAAATTTTACGGCGTGCCGGTCCACATGCTGCTTGGGGCAAAATGGCGGAGCAAGGTGCGGGCTTATGCGAGCACTCTCTTTCGGCCCGAACCGGAATCCATTCAGGAAGCGGTGAAGGTTTATCTCGACCAGGGCTTCACGGCCGTTAAGTTCGGCTGGGGCGTATTCGGAAAAGATAAGAACCGGGATCTCGCACTGGTGGAAGCGGCCCGTCGCGCGCTCGGCGATAGCCGCGATCTGCTAATCGATACGGGCTGGTTTGTCGAGCGCACACCGAAAGAAGCCATACAACTAGTCCGCTCGCTCGAGCCTTTCAAGCCTTTTTTCATCGAGGAATTGCTACACCCGGAGAATTACGCCGGCTATCGCGAAGTGGCGAGCTCGGTAGATGCTCTGATCGCATGCGGTGAGCAGGAAGCTACCGAATGGGGCTTCCAACAACTTATCGATCAGGCGGGCATCGATGTTGTTCAGCCGGATCTCACGCGTTGCGGCGGCTTCACAGTCGGGCGAAAAATCGTATTTATGGCGGAACGCGCCAACCGTCTCGTCATACCGCACTCCTGGTGTTCCGACTTACTAACCGCCGCTTCGCTGCATCTGAACGCGTTTCAACGGCGAGCCGTTTTCGTCGAGTTCAATACGTCCCAAGGACCGCTGAGCCGTCAAATAGTGCGTAATCCGCTCCAGTTGGCAGATGGGTTTCTGAATGTCCCGGAAAGCCCGGGCCTCGGCGTTGAGGTCAACGAGGAAATCATCGATCGCTATCGCATCCATTAGCGGCCCTCTTCTTTCGGTGTGATTTCCCAGAAGAACACGCTGTAAGGGTCCAGTGAGAGCGTATACTCGGCCTGGTGCGCAGCCAGTGGAAGGTCCGGCAGCGGTTTTACCCGGATATTTTCGTCATCACTCGGAGCCAGCGCATCCAGCTTTTCAGGCGCTGCCGTCATCTCTTTGTCGCCACCGTTGAACCTAATCCTGGTTGATAGCGTTTCCGGTGAGAAATTCCAGAACAGAAGCGAGTACTTTCCGAGCTCCGGATCCCAGGTCGCGAAACCGTGAACGCGTTTATCCGACGAAGCCACGTCCAGACGCTGCCCGGTCATCCGGGCTAACAGCAGGAAAGCGAAGTACGCGGGGCGAACATGATTCTGATAATCGAACAATCCATCGTATTGCGGTTTGCGGTTCCACCACCAAGCCATGAACACAGCCCCGTGCCGGGACATGAACGGCAAGAACTGATCGATCTGAACGTGATAGTCGCGGATATGGTAGTAGCACGAATAGTCGAGCCCGCCTTCAAACATCTGCCACGCCGTTTCCGCAATGAATGCGGGTTGAAATCGAGGATCGACCTCGCTGTTGCGCAACGACATGTTCCATTCGTCGAGAATCGTTTCCGGATGGAGCGACGGATGCGCTCGAAGCTGCTCGTGTTTCCTGTCGATGGTGGCCCGGATTGCCGCCGGATCGTTATTGTAGATGTGCCAGGATACGAAGTCCAACGGCAGATGATCGCGCTCGGCAGCCGTCAGCAATTCAGGCAGGATCGCGGAATCCGGGTCGGCCAGCGCCGGTCCTCCCACTTTCGCATCGGGATCCGCATCGCGAATTGCTTTCGCCGTGTGAGAGTAATAGCGCGCGTACCCTTCGGGCGTGAACTTATACGGGCATCCGCCCGGCTCACCGAGGTCCGGTTCATTCCCGATCTCCCAATATCTGATCTCCGAGCCTCGTGTCTTGTAATGCGCGACCATCGCGGAAATCAACTTTTCCCAGGCAGTGTAGTCGGTGGGATCGGTGATGGTATCGTCCACTTTCGGAAACAACACGCGCGGCTTGAACGCGATCGTCATCAGCGGCGTCGCGCCGGTTGCGCGAATCTGATCCACCGCCGCATCCAGTTTCCTCCAGTTGTACTGGTCAATCGCCGGCATCAGATCGAAGTACTCCTGAATAAAAAGGCGGATCAATCGCGGACGAAGCGCCCGGATCTCCGGTATGCGATCACCCCAAATAGCTTCGTCCGACAACCCGCCCTGGCCGAGTGCAAAATGATCGACAGCAAACGGTGCACCTTTCTTCGCCAGGTCAACGTCGAGAGTGACTTCCTGCGCGAAGGCGGGGATCGAGACTAGAGCAAACAGGCTGATAAGATGGACGCGCATGAGTAGTCCGGTTCAGGCTACCAAACACTGTGTGCTTCTGAGGCACCAGTCAGCTCACGCTGTTCAGCAGGCTGTATGCTTAGGCGTGTCCAGGCCATTTTTGTGTCGCATCCTGCTCTATGCTAAGTGCTTGAGCACTGCGCGATGCACATAGGCCATCTCTATATTCTGTTGGCGCTTGCCAGCTATAGTTCGTTGGGCATTCTGCACAAAGTAGCTGAAGTCAGGAATTGCCGTGCTCTCGCGATAAGCGTCTTGATGTGCGGCTGGTCCTTGATTTTCCTGTTGATCGCCGAAATCGCGCTGGGGAAGAACCTGCACACCCCGGTTCAGGTCGTGGCGCTCGCGCTGCCTTTCGGGATCTGCGCCGGCATGGCCATATTGGCACTGCAAACCGCGCTCGGCTTTGGCAATATCGCTACCAGCTGGCTGGCCGTAAATCTCTCGGCCGGGATCCCGACCGTGCTGTCGATTGTGCTGTATCAGGAGCCGGTAAATAAGTGGAAACTGTGCGCCCTTATAGCCATGGCCGTTTCTATGATCCTTCTTTGGAAAGATAGCCAGTCCAGAAAGGCTCATGAGTAATCCCACACGCGCCGGAACCAGGTGGTTCCAGCTCATGCTGCTGGCGTGTATCACAAACGGGCTCGGCGCATTCGGCCTGAAAGTTTTGGCTGAGCGACAGTTGACCGACCGCTACGAATTTCAATATCTCCTCATGTGGTATCTCGGATGGCTGCTGCTCGGCGCTGTCATTGTGATTCGACGACCCTTCAAACCGCAAGCACGCGAGATTCTTATCGCGGCAGCGATGGGGCTATGCAGCATCGCCGGTCAATTCTTTGTGGGGCTAGCTCTCTCTCGCGCCGTCGCCGGACACGTCGCATTCTCGATCAGCACCGGCGGCACGTTATTCGTTGTCGCTTTAGCGGGCATCCTTCTCTTCAAAGAAAGTGTTGGCCCCTATGGCCTGGCCGGTCTTGTACTCGGGATTCTGTCGATTGTTGTACTGAGCGTGTCCTGATTTTATGAACCGACTACATGATAAGGTCGCAATTGTAACGGGTGCGGCCAACGGGATCGGCAGGGCCATCGCCGAGCTTTTCGCCGAAGAAGGAGCGTTCGTGCTGGCGACGGATATAGAAGTCGCGAGCGGCGAAGAAGCGGTCGCCGCGATACGCGCCGGAGGCGGAGATGCCCGCTTCTGCAAGGCAGATGTTACACAACACGCAGAGGCGAGCGCGGCCGTCCAGTTAGCTGCAGCGCATAGCGGACGTATCGACATCCTCTGTAACAATGCCGCGTATCTCGGGCAGTTTCATGCGGTGCTCGAATCTACCGACGCTGAGTGGGAGCGGTGCTGGCAGACGTCCGTGCTGGGCACGCACTATTTCACACGCGGAGTTCTCCCGTACATGCTCGCGCAGAAATCGGGCTCCATTGTAAATATAGTGTCGATACAGGCGATGGCAGGGTGCATGACTTCGGTCGCCTATACTTCTGCCAAGGCCGCTCTCCTCGGATATACACTGAGCGCCGCCTATGACTACGGGCCACATAACATTCGCGTGAACTCACTCTGCCCGGGTCCTATTCAGACGCGCATTTCCCCGCCTGCAGGTGACCCGCACTACCGCTGGCAGTGCGAGCAGACGATGTTAGCGCGCGTAGGATATCCCAAAGAAGTAGCGTACGCCGCACTCTTCTTGGCCTCGGACGAAGCCTCGTACATTACCGGAGCCACACTACCGGTAGATGGCGGTTGGACGGCCAAGTAACTCAACGATATTCACAAGACACCGTACTTATCGTAGACATCTCGCAAATAAGCTCCGTTTGCAAGCTCCTGCCGGCTGTGGTTTTCTCGACTAACTTTATCGGTTGCCATACTTACTACTTCGTCGACTGCCGCCGCCGGAATTACTACTACGCCATCATAGTCGGCAAAGAGTAAGTCTCCCGGATTTGCAATAATGCCGCCGCATTCCACCGGCACGTTATAGTCAATCACCAAACCGCGTCCACGCGAGTCCACCGGCTTGACACCGGCCGCGTATACCGGAAAACCCAATTCTTCAATTTTCTTCACGTCACGCACCAGGCCGTCGACTACTGCACCTCTTGCCCCCCGCGCGCGCGCTGCCGTGGACAGCAGTTCTCCCCACGGTGCATTTTGTCCCGAATAGGAGGTCGATACGACCACGACTTCGCCCGGCAAAATACTGTCTACCGCCTCGATCTCTTTTGCATACGGGTCTGCCGGAATATGAGAAACGTCCACACACGAAATGGTTCTTACCCATCCGGCAAACGAAATATGAGGAAAGAGCGGCCGTACCCGTTCGTGCATAGCTTGACGACGGTATCCAAGGTCATCGAGCGCGTCACAAACGACGGCTGTGTAAAGTTCACGTTCGATCCTCTGAAACAGAGCCAGATCAGAGTCGCTCGCCGGCATTCGGGTGGATGTGGCGGATTGGTTCATGCTAGTCAGGTTAACGGTAAAAGGGAGGCCAATCCAGCCAAAACGCGGCGGGCCTGCGGTATTGGTTCAGACAATCGAACAGCCTGGCAGGTCTTCAAATATCCTGAGCGATTACATACAGGGTTACGCCGCGGCTGCATGCGGCAGGTGCATGCATCATGATCACAACCCCGGACCGCTGAGCGCGTACCTCGACTGGGCCTGCCACATAGTCGGAGAAATCGTGCAAATAGCCGATCAATGCTCCCTCCGTAGTCGATTCGCCCAAATCGACAGCCGGTTCCCAGATGCCGTCGCGGGGCGCCGGGACATAAGAGGCAAGATGCGGCGCCGCTACCAGCCGAGGTTCCGTGGCGCGGGCCGGGTCGATCCGCCGCACCGGCTCGTCGAGAAGCCCATAGCGGCGCAACAAATTCTTGACGCCCTCATACGCATGCAGCACGCCCCGGCGATTCACCGATTCGCCGAATCCGAATTCGCCGCCGATCGCGATCTTCCCTTCGGCTTCTGCCTCGTCCGTCAAAAGACCGGAAGCCATATGGCTCGAATAGATAAACAGGAAAGGAGTATCGAACAATTTCGCAGCGGCGACCATTTCCTCGTATTGCGCTTGATCCGGCACCGGGTGAATGGAAGTGCACAGCGCAAATCCGCCCTCCACGCCGCCCGAATGCAGGTCCGCAACAATTCTCACCTGAGGAAAAATGTGTGACTTTACAAAATGAGCGATGCGATACGAAATACTGCCGCGAGGATCTCCGGGAAATGCGCGATTCATATTCACGTGATCGAGCGGCGATACGCGCGTATTCGCGGCACACGCGCTCGCGCTTAGTTGCGGAACAAGAATCACGCGGCCGCAAACTTGATCTGCGTCCAGTTCCCTGCACAATCGCTTAACCGCGATCTGGCCTTCCCACTCGTTTCCGTGCGTTCCTCCGAAAACGGCGACTCCTGGCGGCGCGGCCTTCGATATGCGCATCCCATTGATCACCGTCACCGGGACAAGCGAATAGCCCCAGGAAGAATCCAGGTGAAAGGCGACGTCGTAGTGCCCTTTGCCGGGCGCATCCCACGGCAGTTCGTCCGCAGCATAGATAACTTTTTGGGACACTAGTGCAACTTCTGCAGGCGCTTCGAATCGCCCCAAACGGATTCTGTATGCGCCAGAATCTCACTCGCAGAAAACCAGAACCGCTTGGGCTTCTGCTCGCTATGCATGCGCGCCTGATCGCCGTAATGCGGTGAAGCCGGGTGCTGCGATTCCCCGTAGGGAAGCAGAGTCCAAACCTGCTTGGGGTTCGACTCTTCGACAATCATTAAATGCCCCCAACCGTCGTTGCAGTGGATGGTATCGTCGTCCTGCTCCACTCCTTCATCGGGATGCAAAACATTGAAGATTGATTCGCCGCCGAGCGGGTACCTGCCGCCTCGAATCACAAGGTTAATTCTCCCCCAGGGAACCTCGGTCGTGCCATAGCGATGCTCGATCGTGCGCAGCGCTTGTTCCAAAGCCTGCAGCGCCCGCTGTTGTTCGTTCGGCGATTCGATATTTACCAGCTTCTTTCGCTCGTATGCCGTAAACCGGGTGAACGACTCTTCTGAAAATAGCGCGCGATACGCCAGCGCCCAGAAGTGAACATACGTGTATGCGATCGAATCCTTACTCGATGCGCCATCCCAGGCGGCAATCTGCGCGAGAGCCTTCCCAACCTCGGGGGACGTCGTCTCCCTGTGACCGGCGCGTGCGAGCAGCGGCAGAAGCACGTCTGTAGCCATGATGTGCGTATCGAAACTCAACCGGAACATGTCCTCCAGCCCGAACTTTCGGACCGCCCCGAGCACTTCGAACAATCGCTCGCCGCGCGCGTTGAGCGCCTCCTCCCCCGCATTGGCACGCGGCTCCGCATGCAGGTAATAGGGCGCTGGATCGAGCGGTTTCAGCCCCGAATCGCGCGTACAGACCCACGGCGGATTATTGCAATTCTGCAGAAATCCCGATGGTGGATTCAGCTTTTGCGGATAGGCACTATATGGAAAATTCGCGCCCCATTCCGTTTCTTTCGTCCAGCCGGGAACCGGTTTGCTCCAATTGAACGATGCATTCCGCTGAGCCACGTTGCCGTTGTGCACCCAGTAGATATTCTGCCGGTCCGTGTAGAGGAAATTCCAGCGCGGAATCAATTGCCGGGCAAGCGCTGCCTGAAACTCAGCCAGGCTTCGCGCCTTCATAATCGAGTAGAGCCCGGTTGCATAATTCACCACTTCGAAGTTAGGCAGTCTAACGGAATAAGCATGGTTCTTTTCCGGATCGTACTTTACGATAGGACCGTGATGCGTGTAATAGCAGGGCAGCGTCACTGTCTCGAAGCCATTTAGTCCCTTAATACGAAACGATTGATATTCGACCCGGATCGGTTTCCATGCGCCCTCATATAAATACTGCAGCGAATTTGCGGGATTGAGCTTCTCTTCGTAGACATCCGCTATGTTCGGCTCATTCCAGGTGGCCGACCAGGTGATGCGGTCGTTCCAGCCCATCAGAAACATCGGGCTGCCGAACCAGCTTATGCCCGCCGCGTCCAATTCGCCGGGCGTGATCAGGTGCGCTTCGTAGTTCTGAAAGCGATTCGCCCATGGCATGTGCGTGTGTTCCACATGAATGATATGCCCGCTCGCGGAGCGTTCGGGGGAAATCGCCCATTGGTTCGAGCCGAGATTCGGGAAAGCGTAAGTCTTCTCTGAAATCTTGTTCAGCGCATCGTGAATGCTGTAGAAGCGCATGTACTGGCTGCGCTCCAGAGCCTCTACATCTTCCGCCGTGATCGGAGTTATCCAATCGGGCATCGCCGCGCGGTGTTCCGCAATGTATTCGTTCACACCGCGCGCAAAAGCATCCAGAATGCGATAGGTTTCCGGAGCGATCTGGTCGCGATGTTCTACTACGCACTGCTTGGTGTGCAGCAAGCGCTGCATATAGTCGCCGCCCCAACGATATTCATACGGAATGAACTGGAGATAGGCATCTCCGAGCGCGTTGATGCCTTGCAATTCAGTACGGCGGCCCTGCGCATCGCGGTACTGCAGCATCATATCTTCCAGATGATCCTCGGCTTGCGCATAACCGTAGCCGAAAAATGTAGCCGCGTTGTTGTCGCCGACGATATGTGGAACGCCGTAATGATCCCGGTAGATGGTCACTTCGGCCGCCAGCGGATCGGCACGAGTCTTGGCGTGTACGGCGAGACTGCTAACCATGAGCAGGCATAGCAGGGAACAAGAAAGAGCAGACCTTCGCCGCATGACGAATCTCCGATTATAAAGAGGTCCCAGCCTGGCTCACAACCTTCCCGGTGGTGATCGGTGTTTGTGTTCAGCCTTCTGGACGGCGGAGCTTTGACTCCGCACGCCCGCCGCTCGCGTCCGCTACTTTGAGAAGACTGCGATGGAAGACCAGCACCGCGCCGCTGTTCCTCAGCTTCGAGCGGGCGCGCTGAAATTTCCGGCCGTACTCATGCAGGGCATTACGCACATCGCGCCCGCGGTCGGCCTGGTGTTGAGCATCCAGTACATCACTTCTCTCTCGGGCGTGGTGGCGCCGCTCGCCTACGCGATTGCTGTACTGATCATGTTGGCTCTCGGAATTTCACTCGCTCAACTCGCGCGCCATTTTCCTTCCGCGGGCGGCTATTACACCTACATCAGCCGGACCGTTAACCCGCGCGCAGGTTTCTTGACCGCCTGGCTCTACCTGCTCTACGATCCGATTGCAACCGCTATCAATATTGCATTTATGGGCATCTTCTTCGAACGAGCGATGCTCGGGGCTTATCATATCCGTTTTCCGTGGTGGCTTTTCTTTCTATTGATGCTCGCCCTGCTTACCTTTGTGGTGTTTCGCGGGATCGCGCCTTCGACACATGTGATGGTGTTCTCCGGGCTAGCCGAAATCGCCATCGTGCTTGCGCTCGCGGCGTGGGGATTGCTCAAGCCGGGACCGGGCGGCGTCAATCTGGATTCGTATCTGCCGGCCCGCTCGCCGTCGCCTGGCGGCCTGGCGCTCGGAATTATCTTTTCTATCTTTTCCGTAGCCGGATTTGACGGAGTTGTGCCGCTCGCCGAAGAGAGCGCCGATCCGCGGCGGACGCTGCCTCGCGCCATTCTCGCTTCGATCCTCTTAACCGGCCTCTTCTATCTGTTCTGCTCCTGGGCCGTACTCATCGGATGGGGCACACAGCACATTGCGTCGTTCGCCGCTTCTCCCGAAAATCCATGTTTCTTGCTCGCACGGAAGTTTTGGGGCAAGGCTTGGATATTTATTCTGTTGGCGGTCTTGAACTCCGTCTTCGCCGTCTCGATCGCGAGCACGAACGCAGCCACCCGTGTCCTCTTCGCACTGGGGCGCTCCGGCCTGTTGCCGCGGGCCCTCGGGAAAATACATTCCGCGAACCGGACGCCTTCCAATGCCATCTGGCTGCAAACCTTTATTACGCTCGTGGTCGGTCTCGGATTGGGATTCTGGGTCGGACCGGAACAGGAGTTCTACCTGGTAGGCGTCGTGATCACATTGTGCCTGGTCATCATCTATTCACTCGCAAACTACGGCGTGTTCCGTTTTTACCGGAGTGAGAGGGAGAGTGACTTCCGTATCACGTACCACCTGCTGTGTCCTCTTGTCTCTTCTCTTGCCTTGCTGGTCGTGGCTTTTGAATCCATCTATTCCCGGCCGCCGCCTCCCGTGCGATATGCTCCGCTGGTTGTTATCTCTTGGTTTGCGTTAGGGATCGGATTGTTGTTGCTTTACCGGAAACTCGGCCGCGAGGAATCGGTGCTCGAAGCGGGAAGCAAAATCGTTCAGCTCTTTGAACACTCTGTTCATACGCCTGGGAAATCGCACAAGGACCTGTTATCGTGAGTGAAAACCACGGTGAAAGCGCAGGGAGGGCCGGATGGAAGAGCTTTCGAAATCGTTTGTACCCTCTTTAGAACGGGGCCTCAAGATCCTGGAACTTTTGGCCAAATCCAGAGCGGGATTGTCTCTATCCCAAGTCACACGGCACTTGAATCTTCCTAAGAGTTCGGTCCACTGCCTCCTCCGCACGTTCGAGAATGCCGGTTACGTTTATCGCGATGCGGCATGCGGAAAGTACCGGGTAAGCCTTAGCATCTGCGATCTCGCCCGGCAAGCCTTGCAAGGTATCAGCCTGCGCGACCAGGCCCGAATACATCTGCGCAAATTAGCCGAACGAAGCGGTTTGACGGTTCACATGGCTGTCTTGGAACAGGGTTACTGCGTGCTCATCGAAAAAGTCACGCCGCCCGGAGTTTCCCGCACTGCGACCTGGATCGGGAAGCAGCTCGCCCTGCACTGCACGGCGGTCGGCAAAGCACTGCTCGCTTATTCAAGCGAAAGAGATGCCGAGCAGCTGATGACGGATCAGGGTTTGATCCGTTACAACGACAACACGATCTGTTCGATACGCCATCTCAAGCACGAGCTCGAATTGATCCGCCAACGCGGCTACGCGCTCGACGATGAAGAGGAAGAAATTGGAATACGCTGCCTCGGGGCGCCGATTTTTAACGGCAGCCAAGAAGCAATCGCGGCCCTTAGCGTGGTCGGCGATGCCGTACAAATTTCTGAAGACACCCTGCCCCACCTACAACGCGAAGTGGTGGAGACGGCCAATCGCATAAGCGATCAACTCCGTCATGTTCAGCTCGAAGCGGGCATTTCCCTGCCCGAACGGCTGGGCCACCTGGTTTGGCAGTCGCCTGTTTTCGCCCAACTGGGACCGCGGCGGGCCCAGACATAACTGCGAAAGGTTATGGGGCGGGGTTCCTGCCGCCAAGCGCGATTGTCCAGTAGTACGGCGAGACAAAACGAAACATGGAGCGGGAGACGAGAATCGAACTCGCAACCAACAGCTTGGAAGGCTGTGACTCTACCATTGAGTTACTCCCGCCTGGAGTCGATGCAGTGGTCTACGAGTCGAAGATAACATACTACTGCGTCGGACCGCGTCTCATTGAAAATTCTACGCCCGCAAGGTAGCTGCGGCCCGGCATGCGCACGCCGGGAATTTCTTCATACGCAGTATTGGTAAGGTTGCTCAGTTGAACAAACGGTTTAATGTGTGGGAACTGTCGTTCGGCAGCCAGTTCGACAAGCGGATACGGATTACTCGCGTACCGGTCGAGTACGCCGATGCGAAGACGCGTAACAATGCGACCGGGCACGCTGCCCTGCCATGCCAAAGTAGCGGAATGGACCGGATACTCAAACAAGTACTTCGATTGCTCGCCGTTTAAAGCGTGCTGCACGCCGTGCAACGCCGCGTAGGCCACGTCGAATCGCTGCGCGCGCCCGGCTTCCAGATGCAGCATTGCTTCGAAACCGGTGAAATCGAGACTGTCGATATTTTCCGCGTGCCAGACATCGCCGGCGTTCGCCCGCACATAATCGATATCGTTACGATCACGCCGATGAAAGACGACAAACTCCGCGCTTTCCCGAGCGAAGTGCAGCTCGAGACCGCCTTCATAATTCCACGCACGCTCGGGAACCAGATACGGATTTCCCACATTGGCCGGGTCCGAATAATAAAGATCGGTGAAGGTAGGCAGACGAAATGCGCTGCCTGCCGCAGCGCGCAGTTTAATGCGGCTCGTTAGCCAATACCCACCCGAAATCGAAGGTGTAAAAACGGTATCGCCGCCCGTGAAATATTCTTCGCGTGCACCGACGTTCAGCGAGAAACGTTTGAGAGCGCGCGCATCGAACGCGCCGTAGACGGCCCCCCGATCGCGCGTATGCCGGCCGAGATTGTTGCTCACAATCGAATCGCGATAGCCTTCGACGCCGTAGTAAACATGCGCTTTCGATGTGATCTCGTTTTGACGGCGCAGAGCAGCCTGCCAGCTTTCGGTCGCATGATGATTGGTATAAATCCACGGCTGATCGCGAAACAGTACAAACAAATCCGTGTGGCGACGATAGGCGAAAGCGGCTTGCGTATTGCCGCCCAACTGCTGATTGATTCCGGCGAACCAGCCCTTGGTGCGTTCCCACGAGGGATAGCTTCCGTAGAAATCAGCTGCACCGAAGGGACGGTCGCTCAAACCAAGCAGAACATCGGATAAGCCGAATCTGGATTTATACGTCGTCTGGGAGCCGAAGGCCAGTGTGCGGTAATCGCGATCGGGAATAAAGCCTGTCGAGAGCTCGCGTGTGAAAGTAAGTTGCTCGGCGAGCGGTCCCGCTACATAAACCAACGAGCCGTTTTGCGCATTTGTGCCAAAGCTGCCGCCGGCCACCCCTACACGCAGCTCGCTGTAGCGCGGCGGAGCGGTAATGAAATTGACCGCGCCCCCAACGGCATCGGCCCCGTACAGCGTCGACCCGCTCCCTTCCAGCACCTCGATGCGCTGAATCGCTTCGAAAGGAAACGGTAAGTCAAGGTTATTGTGACCCGTTTGCGCGTCGTTAAGACGGAGTCCATTCACAAGCACGAGCGTTTGGCCGAACGAGGAGCCGCGAATCGTAAGGTCACCTTGAATGCCGGGCGCGCGTTGGCGAACGTCAATCGATGGAAAATTTTCGAGCGCGTCCATCGCGTTGCGATAGACGGTCGGAGACTGATCGATGGCAAGGATATCGACCGTGCGGTCGGCTTCGTTCAACGGAATAGGTGTGTACGTACCTGTGACAATGACCTGCTCCTGACGTTGAGCAACGAGCGGCAACGAGCCACAAAACAGCGAAAGGAATAGTGCGAACCCCGGGCGCAATCCTGCTTAGGGTAACAGCCCTACAGCAGGTGAAAGTCGATCTCTATGGTCACCTTTACCCTGACCGGCTTTCCCGACTTGGTGCCGGGCGCAAATTTCCACTTTTTTAGCGCTTCGAGAGCGGTACGGTCCTCTTCTGCGCTCAATCCGCTCACGATGCGGCATTCGGTGGCATCGCCGTCTGTCGTAACAATCGTGGAGATTTTGACGGTTCCCTCCACATACGCTTCTTTTGACGACGGCGAAAAGTCAGGCTCGACATAATGGATCAGCTTGGGCGGCTTGACGTCGCCGCCGGGCTCGTAGACCTGATTTTCCGGCTCATTTTTGCCAAACGAACTCCAGGCAGCAGTCAGGCACAGGAGGAAAGACCTTCTGTTTGCCGATAGATACACGTATTTTTCTCCTGAAGCATGCGAGTGTTGAAGGGACGAAAAGCGCATACGGTGGGTTTCGTTCCAGTCAATAAAAAGTACTTTACAATAACAAGTTTATGCGCCACAATCGATGTTGTGAGCTGTATCGCTGCGTGGCTGTTTTGGCTTCGTTACCGCAAATTGCTGCATGTTCGCGGCTACCGCTTCCGAGAGTTCCGTCTGCGCTGTACCGATTTCGTCGACGACATCCTTCGGCCGAAAGAAGCGGTTTCCGGAGGCTTCGAGCGGCGGGAAATCCGCGCCCGCTGGTAAGGGATCAGAGCGACTGCAACCGGCGTATACGGTCGGCCGTGGACGGATGCGATGAAAACAAACGCATGAAGGCTTCCCCGGTAAACGGCTGAATAATAAATAGATGTGCCGTTGACGGAGCGGCGTCGAGCGGAATGCGGCGGGAATAGGCGTCGAGCTTCTGCAGAGCCGAAATCAGCTTGTTCGGATTTCCGGTGTATTTGGCCGAGGCGGCGTCGGCCTCGAACTCGCGGCTGCGCGAGATCGCCATCTGAATAATCAGTGCTGCGATGGGCGCGAGGATCAGCATCAGGATGCCGCTCCATCCACCGCCGCGATCTTCTTCGTCGCGCGAGCCGCCGAAAAAGAAGCCCATTCGTGAGAAGAAGGTAATTGCAGTGGCGATCGTGGCGGCAACGGAGCTAATCAGAATGTCGCGATGCAAAACGTGGCCGAGCTCATGCGCTACTACGCCTTCGATCTCGTCGTCGGACATCGTAGCGAGAATGCCCGCGGTGAAAGCAACCGATGCATGCTGCGGATTACGGCCGGTAGCAAATGCGTTGGGCGAATTGTCCGGAATGAGCCACAGTTTCGGCAGGGGAATGTTCATGCGCTGGGCGAGGCCGGCGACGATCGGGTACACGCGCGCGTAGACGCTGGGATTCTGCTCAGGCGTAATAGGCTGCGCGGCGTACATGGCGAGCGCCATCTTGTCGGAGAAAAAATAGCTGAAGAAATTCATGGCGATAGCAATCGCAAGACCGACGTAGAGTCCCTGCCGGCCGCCGAATGCCTCTCCGAGAACGAGCATCAGTCCGCTGAGGAGTCCGAGCAGGAGCACTGTTTTTACCGCGTTCATGGCTCTTCTATTTTGACTGGATTTTGGCCACTAGGTTTGGAAGGTCCGGGCGGTTTGGCGGATGACGTCTTCCACCGGAAGCTGGAGAGCCGTCCACGCTTCAAAGCCGCCGGCGAGCGGACGAACCTTTCTGACTCCCGCCCGCCTTAGATGCAGCGCCGCACGGGCGCTCGTCGCTTCATCCGGTCAGGTGCAATAGAGGATCACTTCCTGGCCTTTGGGGATTTCATGGGAGCGCGACCGCAGATCTTCGGGCCGCAGCACGAGCGCGCCGGCTATTTTGAGCCCGCTGCGTTCCACTTCCGCCGGGTGCCGGAGATCGACCACCAGAATTCCGCCGCGACCGTCCATCAGCGCGAGTGCCTCGCGCGGCGAAACGCGATCGATGCGCAGACTTCTGCGGAAGCGCCACCGTTGCAGGTAACGCAGAGCGACATAGAGTGCGATCAAAAAGACTGCCGCTACCCCCGCGCGTTCACCGTACAACCCGAGCAAGCGCACCACCCGGTCGATCTGCCGGTGAAAGAGTAGGCCGAGAAAAATGTAGGCAGTAGACCACAACAGGCATCCGGCGGCGTCGGCCAGCAGAAATCTTTCGATCGGCATGCGGATCGCGCCCGCCATCGGCATCGAAATGAGGCTCATTCCCGGGATGAATTTCGCGAAGACCAGGGTCCAGGCGCCCCTTGTCGCAAATCCGTTTTCGGTCTTGCGGATGCAAGTATCCGGCTCGAGTGAAAGCTTGCAAAGCAGCCCCAGAATCGTCATGCCTTTACGCCGGCCTAACTCATACCAGAGGTAATCGCCCGCCATTGCGCCGGAAACCGCCGCTGCGATCGACAGCACACCCGAATAGCGTCCATCGCCGATGAACGCGCCCATGATCAGCAGCAAAGGATCGGCCGGAATCGGCAGGCCTGCCTGCACGGAGAAGACATAGCAGAAGAGAAAGACGTAGCCGTGCCGGAGCAATAACGAACGGAACGACACTTAGCCGGTCACTCCGGAAGGGCGCACCTGGAATGGCAAGCGAACCACGAACCGTGTTTCTCCCGGATGCGATTCGACACCGATATCGCCGCCATGCGCGCGCACGATGCGGTACACCACATCCAGACCTAAACCGGTCCCTTCGCCAATGGGTTTCGTCGTAAAAAACGGCTCGAAGATGCGCGCCCGGATTTCGGGCGGGATGCCCGGCCCGTTGTCAGTGACCTCAATACGAGCGCAACTGTTATCGCGCAAAGTGCGAATGGTGAGTGTGCCTTTGTCCTGCATGGCATCAGCGGCGTTCACAATCAGGTTGGTCCAGATCTGGTTGAGTTCACTGCCGCGCGCTTCCACCTTCGGCAGCGAACGGTCATATTGACGGATGACCTCGACACCTCTTTTCAACCGGTGATGCAGCATGATGAGGGTGTTTTCGATTCCATCATGAATATCGATATCCTGCATTGGAGCCCGGTCCATGTACGAGTACTCTTTGATGGCACGCACGAGTTCCGACATACGGGCAGTCGCGCTCTCAATCTGGTCGGTCAATCGGGTGATCGTGAAAGCGGCCGTCAGGCGGACCAGAGTATCGGATAAGAACCGGAGGGGAACATGCTGCGCGACCTCTTCGAGCTTTTCGATAGTGAAACCGAGATCGGCTAATGCAGGCGCGAGATCCCAGGCTGCATCGATCGTATGGTCCCGGAGCCAGGCCGAAATTTCATCTTCGCGATCGCTTCGTTCGAGCGCATCTGCAGGCTGCAGAAGGTTCGCTTCCGCTTCGCGTTTGCATTCCATTTCGGCAAGAAAGACGCGCGATTCCTGCGGCAAGCCGTCTTTATCGAGACGTAGTGCCGCTCCGCGAACCGAACGCAAAGATTTCCGCAGGTTGTCGGCTGCGCGGCGCGCAGCCGCCGCCGGATTATTCAACTCGTGTGCAAGTCCAGCGGAGAGCTTGCCTAAAGCGGCCATTTTCGCTCGCTGCTGATCCGCTGCGGCCGCTTCG